>CAZRBE010000008.1:14815-17474 GCA_964598285.1 uncultured Mycoplasma sp. | reverse complement strand
CAGTAGCACCAGCAACAAGTAAATGTGGTGTTTTATTAATTTCTGTCCAACGTACTTCTCCCATAATATCTTTACCTAAAGCTGCTGTAATTAAACTAAATTTATTATTCTTACTTCTTTTTTCTAAATCTTCTAATGTTTCCCTTAAAGTAACCATTTGACTATTTTCATTAGGCATTTCTATACCTACTGTGCTTTTTCCTGGAATTGGGGCTTGTATTCTAACATCTTTTTTAGCTAATGCTAAAGATATTTCTCTATTTAATCCCAATATTTTAGATATTTTTGTTCCTTGTTGTAATTGTAATTCATATTGAACAACAGAAGGACCAATATTTACTTCTACTACTTTACTAAATATTCCAAAATCATTTAAAACGTCTGTTAATTTTTTAGAATTTATGGCAATACTTTGTTCAATTGCTTGTTTATTAATTTTTTGATTTTTACCTGGTAAATCTAATAAATCTAAACTTGGTAGAATATAATTTTCATTTACTTTTTCATAATCTTCATCAGAAATTGCTTTAGGATTTTCAATAACAGGTGTGTGATTTAATTCACTAATATCTTTAATAACTGTTTTTGTTTCCGTTTCAGAAGCTTTATATTCAGTATTATTATTTATTTTAAATTTATCAGATGGATCAGTTACTTCTTTTTCTGTTTCTTCTTTTTTACTAGGCAATATATCTTTTACTTTATTTTTTGTATTTCTTACTAGATCAAAAATAGAAAATCCTGTAAATATCATAAACCCTGTTATTAATAAAACCCAGATAACAATATTAGTACCATCTAATTCAAATAATTTATAAAATAATGTAGAGAATAATGCTCCCAAAATACCTCCCCCAGTATTAGCTAATGTCATATCAAAAATACCAATGGTAACTTCACTACCCATTATTTTATTAATACCTTCTATTAAATTATCTGTTGTTTCTGACAATATTTTTGTATAATCCTCTAAGTTAACAAATACATATTGTTGGTGTAGTAAAACTAAAACTCCTATTACTATTAAATATATTCCAATGGCCTTAGATGTAAAAAAATCAATTTTTTCTCTTTTTACAATCATATATATACCAAAACATAAAATAAAAAACAAAAGTAAAATATATAAAGAGCCAACTAAAAACAAAGAAAAAGAAGCAATACCTTTTCCAACAGGTCCATATTTTCCTATTCCTAAAATACTTACTAATATTAATAAAACCCCTATTAATTCAATATAATTATCTAATTTTTTTTCTTTTTTTTCGTTTCTTTTTTTATTTTTGGCCATATTTGTTTTCCTACCTTCTAAGAATATTATACCATAACCAAAAAAATTTTCTAGATATTTAATATCTTTTATTCTAAAACATTTAAAGCTTTTACATTTTCATTTCTTTCATAAATAATTATTTTATCATTTATATCCAAAGTTGCTAAAATAATTGAATCTAAAGAATTATAACCTTGTTCTTTTAACTTTTTTAATAACCATTTTTCATCTTTATTCATATTTAATAAATTATTTTTCATTATTTTACTATCAATAATTACATTGGCACATAAACCTTCTTTTTGTCCTTTTAGTTTCATATCTTTTAAAGTTACTTGTTTATAATCTTCTTTAATTAAAAAACTTACCTTTCCATTAGCTTCCATTAAAGCATATTCTATTTGAGAAAGATCAAAATATCCTGAATCTCTTGCTACTTCTAGCAAATCATTAATATCAAAATTTACTTTTTTCAAACCTTTTTCTAAAATTTCCCCATTTTGAATTATTATAGTTGGTGTACCCATAAAAAATCTTCTTAGTTTTATGCTTTTCATTGTTAAAATATTTACTAAATAAGCAACAAATCCAAACATAAAAACTGCAATTACTCCATGAAGATAACCACTTTCCAAATCAATTGTGGCTTCGGCAGCAAAATTACCTATGGAAATACCTATTACATAATCAAATAAACTTAATTGTGATACTTGTTTCTTACCAAGTATTTTTGTAACTATAAACAAAGATACTAAAGATAAAATACTCCTAAAAATTATATCTAATACTTCTACTACTTCTTTATTCATAAATTATTCACCAATATTAGTATGAATTAAAATAAAAAAAATATAGATTTTTTCTATATTTCTCCTATAACAGTGATAATCATTGGAATTGAACCTGTTTCTTTATAAAAATAATCTCCAAGTTCTTCACGTACTTTATTTTTTAATTTAGTAAAATCTACTTTTTGCCCTTCTTCTACATTTGTTTCAATAATTTTTCTAGATATTTCTTCCATTTTGGCAACCATATCTAAATTATCTTTTACATAGATAAATCCTCTAGTTAGAATTTGAGGATTAGCAAGTAATTTTTTTGATTTTTTATCTAAAGTAGCACTTACTATAACAATTCCATTTTTACTTAAAAGTTCTCTATCTTTTAAAACTAACTCTCCAATGTCATCAGCATTTTTACCATCTACTAAAATTTCATCACTTTTAATATGAAGTTTTTCTGTTTCATCTAATTTGCCATCTACAAAATAAGCAACATCACCATTAAGTTTTAAAATAATATTTTCTTTTGGTATTCCTACATATTCTGCCAAAGAAGCATTCATATACAAATATCAAGCACCTACTGACAAATTAATAATAA
>CAZRBE010000008.1:0-14805 GCA_964598285.1 uncultured Mycoplasma sp. | reverse complement strand
AATCTTCTTTTGAAGCGTGATGTAATAAATGATCTTTTGAAGATAAGCTTATAACTTCAACATTTTTTCTTGACAAATCATCTAATATTTTAGCATGTTTTTTTTCATTTCCAGGATAAACTGGTTCAGTTATTAAAACAGTATCATTATCCTTAAATTTAATATATTTATCATAGCCATTTAATATTTTTTCTAAACTAGCATAAGGATGTTCTTTATCATCTGCTATTAAAATAACAATATCTTTATCATCTATATTTGATAAATCTCCAATAAAATTTTTATCAAATGATAAATAATTTTCTTCCAAACATTTATTAACCATATCTTGTAAAGATTTCCCCATTAAAACAACTTTTCTTCTAGTCCTTTTTATTTGATCAAATATTTCTTGAATACGATAAACATGGCTTGGAAATATGCTCATAATAATTCTATCTTTTGTTTTGTTTAAAGTATCCCAAACAATTTTATGTATTCTATGTTTTGGTGTAGTATGTCCATCTCTAAAAGCATACATTGATTCTGTAAGTAAACACAATACTCCTTGTTTTCCCACATAGGCAAGTTTACCTATATCCGTTTTATATGCTCCAAGCATTGTTGAATCAAACATAAAATCCGTAGCATAACAAATAGCACCATCCTCAGTATATAAAACGTATAAAACTGTTTCTGGAAGTGAATGAGTTACACATATTGGAAATATTGATAATTTCCCAATTTCTATTTTTGAATGAGGTCTTATTTCTTTTAAATTTGTTGCTTTAATTTTGTATCTATTTAATTCCTCTTTCAATATATCCATTGTAAATTTAGTAGCATAAATAGGCATATCAGGTAATGCCTCTAATATATCAGGAACAGCACCCATATTACCATCATGAGAATGTGTTATAAATATTCCTTTTATTTTATCTTTGTTTTCTATTAAATAATCAATTTTTGGTATTATATAATCAACTCCAAGCATATTAGCACTTGGATATTTTAGCCCGGCATCAAATATAAATATATTATCATCAACTGAGACAACATACATATTTTTACCATTTTCATTCAGTCCCCCTAAACCAAATATCTTAATTTTACTCATAATCTCTCCTTTCTTAAAATTTAAAGTAAAGCAACTTTATACATTATAACACTTATGATTTTAGTTGTAAATTAAAAACACAATAGATAATTTTAACAATTTGTGTAAATAATGTTTACTTATTTTTTATTTTAATGTAATATTTTAATTATAGGGAGTTTGTTTATGAATAAAATAGAAGATGGAATAATTAAAGTTTTACAATGTAAAAAAACATCACAAATGAGTGAAAAAGAATTAATTGATTTTTTTAATATTAATGATAATGAAAAACAAGAACTAACACAAGCAATTAAAAATCTATCATCTAGAGGAAAAATTTTTCTTAATGAAAAAAATAAATATATCATTTTTCCAAGTAATAAAGATTTAAAGCAAGGTACTTTAAAAATAGATTATAGTGGTAAATATTTTATTTCCAATGATAATAATAATATATTTATTCCCAATGACTGTTTAAATGGAGCAATCAAAGACGATATAGTGTTAGTTAAGGTAAAAGATAAAAATACAATTTTTGTAAAAGAAATAATTGAAAGAGAAAATAAATCAAGTATTTTTGAATGTGTTATGGTAAATGGAGAAAAGAAAATAAGACCTTATGGTTTCCCATTCTATGGTTATATTAAACTAAATAACAGAGATTTAAAAAATCTTGTAGATGGCGATATTATTTTAATTGATTTGGAAAAAGATAGTATAGAAAATACTTTTGAAGGCAAAGTTATTACAAATATTGGACATAGAGATGATCCTGATTTAAATGTTAAAACTATTGCCACTCAATTTGGTATTAAATTAGATTTTAATGAGGAAGTAAAGAAAGAATTAGAAAAAATTCCTAATGAAGTTACTCAAAATGAACTAAACAATAGAGTATCATTTTTAGATAAACAAACTTTTACTATTGATGGAATAGATACTAAAGATATTGATGATGCTGTAAGTATAGAAAAGAATGAAAAAGGCAATTATATTTTAGGTGTCCATATCGCAGATGTTCATAATTATGTAAAAACTAATAGTGCTATATTTAAAGCTGCTTACGAAAGAGGAAATAGTTATTATTTAGGTAATTCTGTATTTGCTATGATTGCTCATAAGTTATCAAATGGAATTTGTTCTTTAAATGAAAATGAAATTAGATTAACTAAATCAGTTTTAATGGAATATACTCCCGAAGGCAAATTAGTTAATTATGAAATTATTCCTAAAAGTTATATAAAGTCTTCTAAAAAAATGGATTATGATAGTGTTAATAAAGTTTTAAATGGTAAAGATATTACTTCATATGAAAAATATAAAGATGATTTATTTATACTACAAGAGTTAACAAACCAATTAATTGAAAGAAGAAAAAAACGTGGTCAAATTAATATTGATAATTATTCTATTAAAATTATCACTAATAAATTAAATATTCCAATTGATATAAAAGTTATAAAAAGAGGAATGGCAGAAAAAATTATTGAGCAATCTATGCTAAGTGCTAATGAAACAGTATTAACAGACCTTTATAATAAAAGTTTAGAAGCTAATTATCGTGTCCATGATCTTCCAGATAAAGAAAAACTTTATGAAATATTTGAATATTTAAAACTATGTGGTTATAAAATAAAAGCTCCTAATAATGTGGATAATCCTTATGTTTTACAAGGAATTTTAGATAAATTAAAAACTTTTAAAGAGTATCCTATTCTATCAGACATGATTACTCAATGTATGAAAAAGGCTGGTTATAGTCCTAATAATATTGGTCATTTTGGAATAGGAATAAATTGTGAAAAAGGTGAAGCTTATGGACATTTTACATCTCCTATTAGAAGGTTTATGGATTTATTACTTCATATATTAATTGATAAATATTACTGTAATGAAGAAATTCACATTAATGATTTATCAAATTTTATAAAAAATGCTTGTAAACATTGCTCTGAAACGGAAATTATTGCTGACAAAGCTGAACGAGAAGTAAAAAAATCTCAAACAGCTCAAATTATATCTCAAAATATAGGAAAACATTTTCATGGATTTATCACTTATGTAAGTAAAAAAGGATTAACAGTTATGACTGATGATTATATTACTGGAAAAATTAATATTAATGATTTAGGAGAAAATTATAAATTTAATCCTAACACCATAACACTCTATAATAATGATAATGAATATCACATAGGTCAAGAAATTGATTTGATAGCGAAACAGGCCAATATGACTACTGGTAAAATATTATTTAAAACTATTAATAAAAATATGGTAAGAGCCAAAAAATAAGACTTCAAAAAAGTCTCAGACTGTGTCAATATATAAATTTGCAATATAACAAAATAAAAATTCAATATACAATAGCAAAAAATGAGTTAGACCTTATATTACAAGAACTAGCTCATTTTTAATGCCAAATTCAAGATATGTATCATATTCATATGTAGCTATTTTATTTAAGTTACTATCTAGTAATCCTATTATATCATTTTGAATATTTTTTAGATAATAATATAAGTTATTATTATATTTTATTCCTTCGAGATTTCCTTTTTCATCTCGAAGATAATATATCACATTATTACCTCTTGTTTCAACTATTATCTTATTTTGTTCTACATAGTACTTATTTGGTATATTATTTACTATTTTTTCTATTCTTATACCATCTTTATTATATTTATAACTTATATTTAAGTTTGTATCACTATAGGTATTTAAACTTCTTCCATTTATCCATGTTAATGTTTTATTTCCTATAGTAAGGGGATTTCCTATATTATCATATGTTATTTCTTCTTCATTAAATTTAGTTAATTTATCTTTCCAATTTGTATCATTGTAGGTATAAGTATTATTAGTTATTTGATTATAAGTATCTAAGTAACATTCTTTTTTACTTAATATATTCCCTTCATTATCATATTTATATCTTATTGTTTTATTTAATATATAATTATCTTCTTTTATTAATTCATAATGTTTATCATATTCATATTTGTTTATTAAATTATTATTTTTATAAATACTTGTTATATTATACATTTTATCATACTTATAGTTATATGTATCATTACCAATTTTTACCATATTTATAATCATTGATGTTTTATTTCCATTTGTTATATAGGAATACGTTGTTTTACTACCTATATTTCCATTTATATTTTTTTCTATTACTCGTCCTAAGTTATCATAAACATAATTTATATCATTATTATTATCATATGTTACTTTAGTTATTGTATCTTCTAAATTATAAGTATAATCTACTTCATTACTATTATTTAATTTATATATTTTTTTACTTATATTATTATTACTATCATAATCATAATCTATTTTAAAGTTATTAAAGTTATAGCTACTTAATCTTCTGGCAAAATCATAATTATATTTATATGTATCATTGTTACTTATTATTTTTCCTATACTACCTAAGTTATTATAATAATTAGTATAAGTATTATTCATTGTAGTTGTTGTTTTTAATCTATTTAAATCATCATAAGTATAGCTTATTGTATTATTATTTCCATATACTGAATTTATTAAATTACCATTATTTTCTTCATAATTATTTGTTATTAATGTATTGGTTCCTACTTTTATTTGCTTGGTATTTAAAAAGTCATCATAAGTAAAGTTATATTCTTTATTGGTTGTTGCTATTTTTGATAATAAGTTACTTGTATTATAAGTATAATTTACACTTGTATTATCTTTAGTTGCACTTGTTAATTGTTCTTTAGTATTATAAGTATAGTTTGTTATATTATTTTTAGAACCTGTTACACTGTTAGTTAAATTATTACTAGGATTTATATCATAATCTGTTTCATTATATAAACTATCTATTGTTTTTTATTTATTATAATAATAAAAGAGAATCATTGTTTTGATTCTCTTTATGTACTTTTAATGCTATCTTATTACTAATTTTTTAGAATAGATTCCAGCTTATCAATTATGAACTTGTAATCATACTTTTTAGTATTTAATTTTAATGTAATGCTTTGTTCTGTATTCCAAATATCTAATGTAGCATCTATATTACTATTAATTAATTTACTTAAACGAGGATTTAATATATCATATAAATTAAACTTCTCGTTAAAACTATTATTGAAGCTAACAAAATACAAATCATTATTTAATATTGATAATTCACTTAAGATATTGAAAGAAGACTTAGGTAAATTTATGGCACATTGAATATACTCGCTTTTTTCTGATGCAATAATTGTTTCATATTTTATATTTTTTGTTTTAAAATCATCAAATATTTTATTATTTTTTTTTACAGAATCAACTATTAAAATAATATTTTCAAATTCAAATAAATTTAATATTTCTATAGTTTTTTCATAATTCAATTTATACTTTTCGATATCTATTATGGCTATTTCTTTTTTTTTTGATAATCTTTCCTTTATTTTCACTATATTATTCCTCCAAATATATTAACTATTAACATATAGTAAGCTATTTTGCATTTATTATAAGTACTTTTTATCATTTAATAATTATTCTTTTTTTATTTTTCTAGTCCGCCATATATTCCCGAACTTATAACGCCAAATGGAATATGTTCTAGGCCAAAACTATGAGCATGTAATAGTGTTTTAGAGCCAACATCAATTCTAAAATTATTACCAATTTTAAAAATTGTTCCTCCAATATCTTTAGTATGATAATTAGCATTAGGCGATAATATTTTTATATTGTTAGATAAATTTATTCCAGAAGTGTTACCACCAGCAACTCCCAAATTTGTAGCTAATTTAAAACCGGCGCTAATAACTTGTGAACCACCTGCCATTATTCCACCCGCCACAAAGCCATTTGAAAATCCATCTATAGCAGCTTTCCCAGCTTTATTCACTGATGTTTTCAAACTTTCTTTTTTTGATATTGAATTTGCGAGAGATACAGCAGTTGAAATTGTAGCGCTTATTCCACCAGCAACAACTGCTGCTTTTACTCCAGCTATCAACGCAGGCAAAGCGGCGCCACCAGTTGCTGCAGTTACAATAACTCCAACTGCAATAGCAGCAAGTCCAATTGCTATTTTACCTATATTTTTCTTTATCCATTTAGGCAAATTGCCATCATCATCTTCCATATTTATTGGATTATTTAAAGCATAACTAAACATATTATGTGTCAAATTTGTCCCGATTTTTCCAACTGTTATGTCTTCATTAATGAACCTACCCCATAATGGATTATAATATCTAGAGTTTAGATAATATAACTTAGTTTCATTATCATAATAATAACTTCTATATCTATATGGGTTTATTAATGCTATATTTGTTTCATCTGTTATTTCATTATTGTTATTATCTTTTATTGATATTATATTTCCCCATGAATCATATTCATATGAAGCTATTTTATTTAAGTTACTATCTAGTAATCCTATTATATCATTTTGAATATTTTTTAGATAATAATATAAGTTATTATTATATTTTATTCCTTCGAGATTTCCTTTTTCATCTCGAAGATAATATATCACATTATTACCTCTTGTTTCAACTATTATCTTATTTTGTTCTACATAGTACTTATTTGGTATATTATTTACTATTTTTTCTATTCTTATACCATCTTTATTATATTTATAACTTATATTTAAGTTTGTATCACTATAGGTATTTAAACTTCTTCCATTTATCCATGTTAATGTTTTATTTCCTATAGTAAGGGGATTTCCTATATTATCATATGTTATTTCTTCTTCATTAAATTTAGTTAATTTATCTTTCCAATTTGTATCATTGTAGGTATAAGTATTATTAGTTATTTGATTATAAGTATCTAAGTAACATTCTTTTTTACTTAATATATTCCCTTCATTATCATATTTATATCTTATTGTTTTATTTAATATATAATTATCTTCTTTTATTAATTCATAATGTTTATCATATTCATATTTGTTTATTAAATTATTATTTTTATAAATACTTGTTATATTATACATTTTATCATACTTATAGTTATATGTATCATTACCAATTTTTACCATATTTATAATCATTGATGTTTTATTTCCATTTGTTATATAGGAATACGTTGTTTTACTACCTATATTTCCATTTATATTTTTTTCTATTACTCGTCCTAAGTTATCATAAACATAATTTATATCATTATTATTATCATATGTTACTTTAGTTATTGTATCTTCTAAATTATAAGTATAATCTACTTCATTACTATTATTTAATTTATATATTTTTTTACTTATATTATTATTACTATCATAATCATAATCTATTTTAAAGTTATTAAAGTTATAGCTACTTAATCTTCTGGCAAAATCATAATTATATTTATATGTATCATTGTTACTTATTATTTTTCCTATACTACCTAAGTTATTATAATAATTAGTATAAGTATTATTCATTGTAGTTGTTGTTTTTAATCTATTTAAATCATCATAAGTATAGCTTATTGTATTATTATTTCCATATACTGAATTTATTAAATTACCATTATTTTCTTCATAATTATTTGTTATTAATGTATTGGTTCCTACTTTTATTTGCTTGGTATTTAAAAAGTCATCATAAGTAAAGTTATATTCTTTATTGGTTGTTGCTATTTTTGATAATAAGTTACTTGTATTATAAGTATAATTTACACTTGTATTATCTTTAGTTGCACTTGTTAATTGTTCTTTAGTATTATAAGTATAGTTTGTTATATTATTTTTAGAACCTGTTACACTGTTAGTTAAATTATTACTAGGATTTATATCATAATCTGTTTCATTATATAAACTATCTATTGTTTTTTCTAATACTTTACCATCACTTGTATAAGTAGCATTTGATTCAATTTCTAAATTCTCTGAGTTTTCTATAAAAAATTGGATTTCATTATCGTTTTCTATATCCATATTTTCTGTTATATCTTTTGTCGTTATAGAATTTTCATTACTACATATGTACTTTGTTTCATTGATTGGTTTTAAAAGATAACTACCATTTTTACAAGATATTAAAGTAAATAAAGATTCATCTGTTAATATATCTCTTAACATTACTTGATTATTTCTATATCCTAAATAATGATTTGGCATAGTAATTGGTTTTATTCTATAGTTATTTTCTACTTTTTCTATTAACCATTTTTCATTACTACAGGTATTTTCTTCTAAAATAACCCTTCTTTTTAAAGCTTTTAAATATTTCTTAGTTCCTTTTAATCTAATATAATATTTACTAATTGGATTATCTTTATCAAAATAAACATTTTTTATAATAGTTTTTACTGGGTTATTAAAGTTATCATAAACTATTTCATTAGTTATACCTGATGGACTCATTCCTTGTAATACTCTATTTTTTATATTATTATCATATTCAAATTTAAAGTTTGATCCATTAGTATTAAACATACTTATTAATTGATTATTATTATCATAATTAAAATTACTAGTATTTTTATTTTTTTCTCTTATAGAAATAAGATTTCCATCATCATCATAAACAAATCCATCACTTTCTAAATCTTTTAATAAACTAACATTAGTAATATATAAATCATTAGCATTATATTCACTTGTTATAAAAAATTTTATTTTACTATAATCTTTATCGGCAATAAATTTTTCTGAAAAAAATTGCCACGAATCTTCACCTATATTTAAACAATATTTATCTAACTCATCTGAAAATAAATTATTATTGACATCAAACCCCATAGTAATATAATTAGAACTTTCATTATCTGTTATATTACTTTTTATTCCTCTATTCTTATACCAAAATGATAAATTATAGATATCACCAACTGATCCTGAAATATTTACTTCTTTTATTAATTTATTAATCAAATCAGGATTAGAATTAATTTTGACAGTTGATTTACCATTTTCTAAATATTCACAGATAAAGGGATATGGTATTTCTTCTGGAAAATATTGATAATAATGCTCAGATACCCAATCTGTTAAATAATTACTAAAATCCGAATTATCTATTAGATTATAGTAGTTTGCGATTGTACCTTCTTCTAATTGAACATCATCTACATATGCAATACCTGTTGTTGAGAAAGATAAATATAAATTATTAGCAAGTAAAATTCCTGGATAATCTAATGTTAAACTATATCTTTTAAATTCTAAGTTAGGAGCAATTATTATTTCTTTTTCTATTATTCCATTATTGTTTGATAAATAAGACATTTTCATAGTTACAAAAGTATCATTTTTAATATAAGCACTAAATGTATAGGTTTTTGCTTCAGTAGGTAAAAATATAACGCTACTTTCTACTGTTTCATTATTTATTTTCAAGGAATAATTTCCAGTATTAGCATATTCATTACTTGTTGTGGCAATAGTATTTCCTATAGTAAATGTTGTCGCAGGTCTTTCAAAACTACTATTATAAATATAATTTTTTACATATCTTACAGAATTATTAGAAATAACCAGTTTATTATTATTTTTCCCTATTACTTTAATATAACTACTTGTTGTTCCATAACCATTATAAAGATTTTCTTCTCCATTTAAATTAGTTATTCCCTCTACATTACCATTAGAATTAAAAGTATAAGTATTATAATGATTTTTATTATCTACAATAGTGGTAACATCAAATCCATAATTAAAATCTAAATATTTCCCTACATTATTATTTAATCCATATTCAGTTATTCTACTAATCTTATATGGTATAGAACTATAATAGGTAAATCCTATAGCTTTACCTGTTATATCAGTTATTTTATCTATTAAATTATTGTTATTAAAACTAAATAAAGTTGTTCCATTTTTAGTAACTAAACTAGTTATCTTATTATTAGTATAATTTAAAATAGTTGTTTTTACATCACTTGTTATTGTTAAATTATCAAGATTATAAGTTAAATTAATATCTTTCATATTAGCATCTGTTACTTTAATAATTTTATTATTATCATAAGTAATAGTTATTTTATTATTAGATGTATCTATTATTTCTTTTAAATACCAATTTGTTTCATTTGCTTCAAATATCATTTTATTAGTATCTTTATCTGTTATATAATATTTATTATTTTCTTTTACTAATTCTAAACCCAAACCATCTTGGTCAATATATTTTCCATTTTTACTATAAAAATAATGTAATGTTCCATCGGCATCTAAATATTCTACATAATTATTATCATCAATTACTACTTCTTTAATTAACTGATGTAAGGAAAGTTTATACCCTACGCCATACCCGTAATTTTTATTTAGAATAATATCATTTGTGTTATAAACTAAACTAAGATTTACTGGAAACTTTCCATTTACTGTATCATTTAAATCAAATACAGTAGTTAAGTTCCCATTATATTTATTGATATAACAATCTCCATCAGCAAAACTATTGCTTTCATAAGACATATAGTTTTCTAAACCATTTTGGTTTCTATAAGTAATTTCTAATACTGGTTTGGGATCAGTTGAAGTTATATTATGTGTTTTGGAATAAAATGAATATAAAGAACCAACTCCACGATATGTTTCATTATTTCTTTTAAGAATTACTCCATAATTTGATTCTTCGGTATACCATTTTTTTACTAAATTAGTAATATTAATTTGTGATGTTCTTAAATTATAAGTGTTTCCTTCTTTTATTGTTTTTAAAGGTTTTGTAGTGCCTTCCACATATGAATCATATTTATCATTCATAGTAATCCAATTAGCAGTTGTTTCTTCCCAAGCTGTATTAATCTTATAAGCATTAATAACATCATGTGATAAATCATTAGCAGTAGATAAATCTGATATATGACTTACTAAATTAATTTTAGCATCTATAATAGTTGATCCTGTTCCTATGATTGGTAAATTAAATTTTAATAATGTTCTATAGACTTTATTATTACTATCTGTTCCTACTTTTAAAACATCGGTATTTCTATTAATATTAGTATCTCCTTCATATATAAAAGTATCAAAAATATTACTTACCTCATTAACTATTAAAGTTGGATCTATTATAACTGGAAATGTTATTTCTTCTTTTTTTAACCAAGTTTTATCTAAATATAAAGTTAAAACATAGTTATCTTTGTTAGTTTTTAAATTATAATTTGAATTATAATTATAATTATTATTAGCATCAAGCATAAATGGTTTATCTATTTTATAGATAATATTATCTTTATCTTTAGCAATAATAATATTATTATTTTCTTCTAAAGTTAAATTAGTATCTATATTAAAAACTAATTTGTTAGGAATATTATCTTTATTTTTTAAAATAATGCTTTCTTTTAATTTATTGGATAATACTTCATAGTTAATATCTATATCATCAATTATATTAGTATAATAAACATTATTTTTGTTTTTCTTTAATTTTAACTTGGTATTTTTTTTGGTATCTAATTTCATCTTGAAGATATAATCTTTATTTATAATATTTACTAAATCTTCATTTTTAGAAAAATTAGTTAAAAAGGAGTTATTTTTATTTTCTAAATAATATTCTTTATCTATTAAAGTGTTATCTATTTCTTCATATTTGTTATCTTTTAAGTAAAAAATATCTTCATCATATAAATATGCTGTTATAGTTCCATCTTTATTTAGAATATGTTTTTCACGAGGTTTTCTTAAACTTTTTATATCTTTCAAAATAACCACCCTTAAGCAGTCCTTTTCCACATATAAACTGTAAGATAAGGTGGCATATTATTATGTGCTACACCATTTCCATTATAAGATATGACTATATAACCTTGTGAATAATAAGCTGAACCCATATTATATCCTGCTTTTGCAGGATAAGCAGAACCTGATTTACCTAAATCTGCTGAAGTCCCAAATCCATTTCCACCTTGAAAATTATGGTTATGCCTTGGCATTTCATCAACTGTTAAAGTATGAGTAGCTGATCCTCCAGTTAGGTTATTTTCATAAGTTGATCCACTTGCAAGTAAGAATGTATCTTGAATTCTTTCCCAAGTCCCTCCAAAAAGTATTTCTGGACTTGTTTGATTAACATTCATATAAATGCTACCAACAGGATAAATATCATTAACACTAATACCCATATTAGAATTAGATATAGCAGAAATACTGTTGACTGTCAAATTTCCATCACTATCTAAACTAAACTTATTATTTTGTGATGTTAAGCAATTAATATCTAAATTATTTGCTTCAATATTTATTCCTGAAGTTGTTTTAGTAAAACAATCTTTAAAGTAAATATCTTCTAGAGAAAATTCTTTTTGATTATTATCATGTTTATTAAATATAGAATTATTTAAAAAATATTTCATCAAATCACTATTTTTAGGATAAATAATTTCTATTAAAGCATTTTCATAATTAGTATAAATATAGTTAGTTCCATCAAAAAGAGTGATTTCCTGGTATTCTAATTCTTCTACCTCCATATTTGCTAATAAAGTATTATTAGCTATTTTCCTATTAATATAGGCAATCATTTTAACCTCATTATTTATAATCTTTGGTTCCATTATAAATTCATCAGTTTCATTGTTTAAATAATTTAATTTATTTTGTAAATTTAAAACATATTCTTTTCTATCTGCTGTAATAAAATTTGATTTATCTACATAAATTATTAAATTATTATCAATTGGCATAACAGTATTAACATTTGTAGAAACTTTTATTCTTAATAATGCACTATTAAGAGAATCTGTAACATTAACTATGTTAACACTATTTACTTTCATATCTGTAAAATTCATTTTTATCATTTCCTTTTCTTATTTTTTTAGACTAGTCTTTTGTGTGATTTTTATTTTTTTCACAATATATCTTATTAAGAAAATAAAATAATGAATAATCAAAAAAACTTATAAAAATAAGAATCAGATAAAAAATTTATCTGATTCTTATTTTGTATTATATTTATAAACTATTTAAGCGAATCTAAAAGATCAACAGGATTTTCTTTTTCTTTTGACTAACTATATTTAAAAAGTTTTAAATGGAGTATAATTTCTTATTTGTTCTTTTTTATCAAGAGATTCTATATCTTACAAATATTTTCTATTACTATCAATTATTTCAAAAGTATATAATTTATTAGCTAAATTTACTCTTTCATCATTAAATAATGTTTTTCTTGTCCTTTATACATATAATGCCTTCGTCATAATGTTTACCTACTTCTACTAATAACTTGTTAATTCATTTCTGTTTTTTGAATAATCTTTTACTCTTTTATAAATCTAATCTTAAAATTATAATTTTTTTAAATAATATGTCAAATCTCTTGCAACTTTCTCTGGAATTATTTTACTTAAATCATCTATCGAAGCTTCCTTTATTTTAGCAATTGAGCCATATTTTTTAAGTAATTCATTTTTTCTTTTTTCTCCAATGCCTTCTATATTATCCAAAATACTAGAAATGAGGCCTTTACTTTTTATATTTCTATGATAAGTAATAACAAAACGATGAACTTCATCTTGCATTCTAGTCAAATATAAAAATAAGTTATTATCTTTAGGCAAAGGTATTTCTTCTAAATCATCATTTACAATTATATTTGTTCTATGCTTTTCATCTTTTTTTAGGCCAATAACTTTAATATTTAAATTCAAACTATTTAAAACATCTTTTGTAACTTGAACTTGTAATTTTCCCCCATCTACTATTATTAAATCAGGTTTTACTAATTTTTCTAGCAAAACTTTATAATATCTACGATAAATTGTTTCTTTCATAGCGCTTAAATCATCTTTAATATTTATACTTATTTTATATTTGCGATATTCGGATTTTTTAGGATCCATATTTTCATACACAACCATCGCAGAAACATAATAAGTTCCAAAAAGATGAGAATTATCAAACAATTCTATACGATTTAATTTATCTAAATTTAAAAGATTCTTTAATTCATTATTTACTTTTTCTTTAATAGATAAATCCCTATTTAATTCTTCTAATTTTTCTTCTAAAGTTATCTGAGCATTATTATTAGCCATATCAAGTAATTTTTTTATGATACCTTTTTTAGGAATAATAATTTTAATTTTCAAATAATCTTCTAAAACATCTTTTTCGATAAAATCATTAATAATAATTGTCTTAGGAATATCATATTTCTCGTAAAAATTTATAATATATCTCGCTAAAAAATCATTATCATAAAAATTTGAATTAAAAATTTTATGAAATCTACCAACAATTATCCCGTTTCTTATAAATAAAGTTTCAATAACAAAAAAATTATCTTTAGAATAATAACCAAATATATCAAAATTATATTTTATATTTGATACAATAATTTGTTTATTAACAGTTTCTTTTATACTATCTATTTCTTGCCTTAATATAATAGCCTTTTCATAATTTAAGTTCTCACTTTCTATATTCATTTCTTCTTCTAATTTTTTTGTAAGAATTTTATAATCTCCATTTAAAATATTAGTTATTTCTTTAGTCATTTCTTCTGTTTCAGATAGAGAAATATCAAATTTACAATAACCTAAACATTCATGTATATGATAGTAAAGACATAAATCTTTTTTTAAAACTGCACATTTTCTTAATGGATATACTCTATTTATTATATCAACAGTAGTTCTAGCACTCGTAACATTGGGATATGGTCCAAATAAAAAATGTTTTGTTTTCTTTCTTTTCTTACTTCTTATTATTTTTAAAACTGGATATTTTTCATTAGTTAGCATAATAAAAGGATATGTTTTATCATCTTTTA
>CAZRBE010000007.1:3671-17664 GCA_964598285.1 uncultured Mycoplasma sp. | reverse complement strand
TTTAACGATGTGCTGGTTAGTCGGCACTACTTTCCGAAGTCCGGGATAAGTTGTTTCGATTTCCCGATAAATCGGGACAGACTATCGGGATCATCAACACCTCTGCTGACTTGTCGGAATCACCGAATCATTTCAACTTTTCCTCCAGCATGATCAATCGGTCTCGTAATTGTGCAGCCTCCAGGAATTCCAATTTTTTTGCCGCCGCCATCATTGCTTTTCGGGTCTGTTCAATTATTTTTTTTACTCCATCTCCACGACATGCTTCACATCTGCCACCTTTTACATTAAATGAAAACCTGCTTTTGTCATATCCTAACATTTTTGCTTCTTTACAATTAGTAAATAACTCTCTTATATCATCAAAAACTCCAGTATAAGTAGCAGGATTACTACGTGGTGTCCTGCCAATTGGAGATTGGGATATATAGACAACTTTATCTATATTTTCCATTCCTTTTATTTTTTTACAACTTCCAGGTTTAAATTTTGATTTATAAATATTTACTGCTAAACTTTTATATAAAATTTCATTTACCAAAGTTGATTTGCCACTACCTGATACACCTGTTACACAAGTAAATGTTCCTAAAGGAAACTTTACATCAATATTTTTTAAATTGTTTTCCGTAGCACCAATAACTTCCAGAAATTTTCCATTGCCAATTCTTCTTGATTTTGGAATTTTAATACATCTTTTAGAACTTAAATATTGACCTGTAATACTATTATCACAATGTGCTACTTCATCAGGAGTCCCACAAGCAACAACATATCCACCATTTTCTCCTGCTAAAGGACCAATATCAACTAAGAAATCACTTCTTCTCATAGTATCTAAATCATGTTCAACAACTATTAAAGTATTTCCCAAATCACGCATCTTTAACATAGCATCTATTAATTTATCATTATCTCTTTGATGAAGTCCAATACTTGGTTCATCTAAGACATATAAAACTCCCGTCAAACTAGTTCCAATTTGCGTAGCCAGTCTAATTCTTTGAGATTCTCCTCCGGATAAAGTACCAGCATTTCTATCCAAAGTTAAGTAATCAAGTCCTACATTAATTAAAAATGATAAACGACTTTTTATCTCTTTAATTAACAAATTGGCAATTTGAGCTTGTTCTTCATTAAGTTTTAAATTATCAATTACATCATATATTTTTTTTATGCTTAAACAAGTCAACTCATAAATATTTAATTTCCCAACTTTAACTGCTAAAACTTCTTCTTTTAATCTTGCCCCATGACATGTTGGACATTCTAAATCTACCAAATATTTTTCAATCCATTCTCTAATCCATTCACTATTTGTTTCAATGTAACGACGTTCTAAATTATTAACAATTCCTTCAAACTCTGCATTAGAATTTAAAATACTACCATTTTTACAATTAACTTTAACATTAATTGCCTCATTATTTCCATATAAAATTATATTTAATTCTTCTTTGGTCATTTTTTTTATAGGTTTTTTTAAATCAATTCCATAATAATTACAAACACCTTCAAGTTTTTTAAATGTTAAAGAGTCAGTATCATCTCCTAAAGTAATTATTCCTCCATTATAAATGCTTTTATTTTTATCAGGCATAATTAAATCAGGATCAATTATCTGTTTTATTCCCAATCCTTTACATTCAGGGCATGCTCCATAAGGGGCATTAAAACTAAATATTCTAGGTTCTATTTCACTTAATGAAAAATTACACAAAGGACAAGCAAAATGTTCAGAAAAAATTAGACTTTCTCCTCCCACAATATCAATTAAAACTTTCCCATCACTAAGTTTACAAGCTGTTTCAATAGATTCATATAAACGTGATCTAATATCATCTTCTATTACAATTCTATCTATAACAACGGATATTTTGTGTTTCTTATTTTTCTCCAATACAATTTCTTCATCTAAATTATAATTTTCTCCATCAATATTTACTCTACTATATCCTTCTTTTAAAAGATCATTTAATAAATCTTTATGTGTCCCTTTTTCTCCATCAATTATAGGAGACAAAATTAATACCTTAGTATTATTTCCTAAAGATATAACCTTATTAGTCATTTCTTCAATACTTTGACTAGTAATTGGTATATTATGAGTTGGACAATAAGCAATACCAACTTTAGCATATAAAAGTCTTAAATAATCATAAATTTCAGTTACAGTTCCTACAGTACTTCTAGGATTTTTATTAGTTGTTTTTTGATCAATAGCAATAGTAGGGCTAAGACCTTCAATACTATCTACATCAGGTTTTTCTGTTCCGCCTAAAAACTGTCTGGCATAAGAAGATAAACTTTCTAAATACCTTCTTTCTCCTTCAGCATAGATTGTATCAAATGCTAAGCTAGACTTCCCACTACCTGATACTCCAGTCATGACAATAAGTTTGTTTTTAGGAAGCTCAAGATTAATATTTTTTAAATTGTTTTCTCTAGCACCTTTAATTATAATTTTATCCATAAAAAATCACCAGCCAATATTATAACACTTTTTTTTAAAAAACCATATAGCAATATTTACCATTATCTTATAATGTTTCCTTCTTCATCAAAAGGAACAATAAGAAACTTTCTACTAGCCAAAAAATCACATTGATGCACAAATATATCATATTTATCACAAGGTTTTGGAAGTACTTGTTTTCCTAGTTTATCATAATTCCACTCTCCCATATGTGAAGATATTACTTTAACTAAAAAGTTTATATCATCATCACTAAATTTAGTCAAAGATTTATTTTTCTTTATAAATTTAGCTGCTAATAAAGGATGGTTAATAACTGTTGTAAAATGATTAACTCTCCCACTTTTAAATGTATCATGAAATATTAAGGCAATAATCATTAAATCTCTTTCACGTGGTGTGTATAGATTTTTATTATACTCCAAATTCAATAAATCATGAGCTATCTCCACCGCTGCTTTAGTATGTCTTACAAGTCCACCATCACCTGTTGTATATATAGGATGATACTTTCCTGTTATAGATGCCGGCCTTATAAAAAAATAATTAGGAACTAGCGATATTAAAACATTGACACTATCTTTATAATCATCATTTTTAATATACGATATTTGATGATTAAAAACACACGTTTTATCAATTATTGTTTTTTTATTAAAAATATTCATATACTTCACCAATTTCATTTTATCATATTGTCATATTAAAAAAAATAAATTATAATTATTTTATCGGAGGTTAACATGAGAATAGATAAAATTAATTATTATTTAGATATTGCTGAAACAGTATTAGAAAGAGGAACTTGCTTAAGAAGAAATTTTGGTGCCGTTATTGTGAAAAATGATGAAATAATTTCTACTGGATATAATGGTGCTCCAAGAGGAAGAACTAATTGCATAGATTTAAAATATTGCGCTAGAGAAAAAATGAATATTCCTCGCGGAGAAAGATATGAAATGTGTCGTAGTGTTCACGCTGAACAAAACGCTATAATAAGTGCCTCAAGAAAAGACTTAATTGATTCAACACTTTATCTAGTAGGTAAAGAAAAGACAGATGGAAAATATGTTGATAATCCAAATCCTTGTATTTTATGTAAAAGATTTATATTAAATGCTGGTATTAAAAAAATAATTGTCCGAATAAATAAGGATGAATATAAAGAAATTGATGTAAAAGATTATATTGAAAACGATGAAAGTTTGAATGAAACTTTTGGATATTAAAAAGCAAAGAATTTATTTCTTTGCTTTTTCTATTCTAATAATTCTATTTTTAAGCTTAACATCATTACATTTTTTTATTATTTTATCAAAGTATTCTTTTTTAACATTAGCAAAAGTAAACTTTGGCATAACTTCTACATTAAAACAACTATTTTCAGGAACTCCAGATTTCTTTTCTATAAAATCTAATAATTCTTTTTTAGTAATATTATCTATACTGCCTATAGTCATAAATACTCTAACGCTATCACTAGTATTTCTACTTTTATCTTTTTTAGGTTTATCTTTTAAGGTAATATCAACATCAAAATTACATCCTAAATTATTTTTTAAATCTTTTTGTAATAAGCATGAAACAATGTTTTTTAACTGTTCAATAGTTAATTCTTCTATATATTTTTTAAAATAATCTTTCTTTATTTCTTTATCTTTTAATGAATCAATAGTATTTGTTATGTCGCTTAATCTATTTTTTAATATATCTTCCATTGAAGGTATTTCTTGTTTTGTTATAGAGGCATTAATATACTTTTCTAAAGATAAAATAATATCAACTTCTTTTTGCTTAACAAAAGTAACAGCTATACCTTTTTTATTAGCTCTTCCTGTTCTTCCAATTCTATGAATATATGCTTCATGACTTTCTGGAAGATTATAGTTTATAATCAAATTGACATCATCAATATGAATGCCACGAGCTGCAACATCTGTAGCTATTAAATAACTAAATTGATCTTTTTTAAATCTTTCTAAAGTTGCAATTCTTTGTCCTTGAGTAATATCCCCATGAATAACGTCAACACTGTAACCTCTTCCAGATAATTTTTCTAATAATTCATCGGCATTTCTTTTAGTTCTACAAAAAATAATATTTTTATTAAAATTATAATAATCCATAACTCTACACATTGACTCTATTCTCGTTTTATCATCTACCAAATAATAAAATTGAGTAATATTGTCAGCAGTTTTTATATCACTTATAACTGAAATAAATTCATAATCTTTTTGCATATATTTTTCTGCTAATTTTTTAATTTGATCAGGCATAGTTGCAGAAAATAATAAAACTTGTTTTTTATCAGGAACTTTAGTAAAAATAGTTTCTAATTCTTCTTGAAATCCCATACTTAACATTTCATCTGCTTCATCAAGAATAAAAAATTTAATATTGTCTACTTTTAATACTTTTCTGCCTAATAAATCTTTTACTCTTCCTGGAGTTCCAATAACTATTTCCGCTCCATTTTTTAATTTTTTTATCTGGTCTTCAATGCTACTACTTCCATAAACACAAATAGTTTTAATATCGGTATATTTACCTAACTCTTCTATTTCTTTGGATATCTGAATAGCTAACTCTCTAGTAGGCACTAAAATTAGTGCTTGAGTTATATGATTATAAATAACTTTAGTTAAAATAGCAGTAGCAAATGCAAGTGTTTTTCCTGTGCCCGTTTGACTTTGGCCTAAAACATCTTTTCCTTTTAATATTAAAGGAATAATTTTTTCTTGTATATCAGTAGGATTACTATATCCCTTTTCTTCTATAGATTTAATTACTTCACTTTTTATTGATAATTCTTTAAATTCCATGACATGATTTCTCCTTCACATAAGCCTACAAATTATATCATACTTTTTAAAGAAATACTAGTAAAACTTTTTGCATTGATTATTTATGATTATTCCATGATAATGTCTTAAGTGTTATTCCATAAAAATGTCACAACAATGATATAATATGTCACTAAGGTGACAAAATAAAAGAGGTAAAATTAAGAGTGAAAGAACAAGACAAATATAATGTGATCAAAGAATTAGTTAATCACAACGGAAACAAAAGACGAGCTGCATTAAAATCAAATCAACTTTTCTATTAAATGCGTTGTAATTTCATATATCATAAAAAATTTGAATATATTTTTCCCATTTTATTTCATTGTAACAAAATCCATATTTTTAGTTTTTAAAAATCAATATATTTTGTTCTTTTTGAAATACTTTTTATTATTATATTTTAAAAATAATAATTATAATTTTGAAACTTCTGTTGATAATTCACAATTCAATTTACAAAATAAATACAGATTAGACTATTTTCTTAATAAAAGATTATAAAAAAATTAAAGATTTTATTATTTCTTTAACTTTTATTACAAACTTTCAATTTTTTCTGTGCAATTTTCTATCTGATTTTTTTAGTTGCTGATAAATCATATTGTTCACAAATGCTTTCAATATTAATTTTACCAGCCATATAATCATTTACTTTTGCTATCGCAGGATCTAATTGTGCTTTGTCTTTGTCTTGTTCTTCTTTTGACAATTGTGCAAATGACACAGCTAATTTTGGATCTCCATAATTTGCATCGAAAACCCACTCATTACGTTTTAACCACTCATCATGGATAGTATTTGCCATAATTTCAGCCTCTTCAGGTGTGATTTTATCTCCAGCTATTACATTATCAAAAACAAGGTTAATAGCAACTTTGGCAGCCTCTAAATTTTCATACTGCCAATTAGATGGTAGTTCCTCAAATGAATGATTTGCTATATCAACTTGATCAGTTCCGTGAATAGCATTCCAATTTTCATCTTTAGATTTTTTTATTCTTGGTTCAAAACTTCCATCAGCAAGTTTTCTTGGTGCTCTCCAAGCTTCATACAAATCAGCCCCTAGTGCATAAGAAAGAGCACTTTTAAGTAATTTTTAATCGTCCATAGCTATTTTTCCTCTTTTTAAAAATTATAACATACTATTCCTCTTTTTAAAAAAATTTATCGTAATTAGATAGACGTTCTTACGATAATTATATTAATTATGTTTCTATTCATCCTAAAATAAATATCTGCCAAATGAATATTGTTATGGGTGCTAGTGATTCTCACAAATGGTGTCTAGCTTTAATAACCATTAAAACTAATTTTATTATTTTTATACTTTTTTCTAAAAAGCTTGTAAATTTGCTATAAAAGCAGTATTATACTTGTACAAGCAGAGGGAGGTTTTATAATGTTTGAAGAAAAAAAATTAAATAAATATTCTGATAAATTTATAGGTTTTGCATATGAATATATATCACCAAAAATAGATGGCCATTATCGTATTAAATTATATTTAGTAATCAACAATGATGGAATCTATTCATATATAAAATTTAAAACTCATGAATCATGTTTTGATGAGACTATTGATCAAATAATTTCATCAACAGGAGCTTTGCCACTCAGTTATTGGATAAGCAAAAATACAAATATTCAAATTAGAAAAAGAAATAATCTTATTTTGTAACAAAATATGTACCAAAAATTTATAAAGTAAACCCTAAATAGTTTACAATAATAAAAAGAAGATTTAGAAAAATACTAAATCTTCTTTGTTTTTATTCTGGAAGTATTGTAAAATATAATTCAATCTTCAACAACTACTTGATATTCTTGCATGGAAGATATTTTATTATTATATAAAGTTTCTTTCTTTAATATTTCATGGAAAGATTTCATCGGTAAATCATCAATAGAAATACCTTTAATAATAAATATCATAACGGATTTATAAAAGAAAATAATAATTTTATTAAAGTTTTAAAAAGAATTGCTTTTGGATTCAGATTATTTAGAAGATTAAAAACAAGAATAATGATATGTAAAGGTTTAATAAAACTATACAAAAAAGACAATGCATTTTAACATTGACTCATAAAATTAATTATCACTTATTTGTGTCTAAACACACTATTTAACAATCAACTTTATACATTAACTTTTTCAACTTTTGAAAACCATTTTATATTATTTGGTGGAGCTGAGGAGAATCGAACTCCTGTCCAAATGCAAACAAATTTAAATATCTACAAGTTTAGAAAATTTAAAAATTTTATTATTTAAATAAAAATTTTCAAAATAATTAAATAACTATCTTATAAAAATTCATTATTTATCATAAGAAAATAAATAATATAACCTACTTTAATTAACCTCTAAAATTTTCCATAGGTAAGAAAATAAAAGAAGTCTCCCGCATTTAAATTAAGCGAAAGCTAATTGATTTCTGTTTCCAGTTATTTTATTTTTGCATTTAAAGATTGCCATCTACTTGCCATTTAAACTATTTTACATCTGTCGAAACCAAGTCAGCCCCATAAAACATATATATTATAACATTAATTATAAAAAAAATCCACTTATTTATTGTTGCAATCTACAAAATAGGTTATAATAAAATAGAGGTGCTGATATGGGGATAATGAGAAGTATGAAAAGTAAAGATATTAAACAAAGTAAAAAAGATGAAGAACAATTTGAAGAAGCATCAATAGAAAGCTTTGGGGAAGACACTTATGAATCAAAATTTAGTTCAGTAATAAATAAAACAAATGATAAATATAATAATTTTAAAAAAAATAAAAAAGTTTTTATACCTTCAATAATTATATTTTCTATTATAATATTTTCTGTTGTTGTATCGTTAATATTTATTCTAGCAGATTCTGAAATTATTTCAGGATTAACATCAATAAATATAAATTGTCCTACAAAAATTTATATAAACGAAGAAATACCATTTTCAATTGAATCTTATGGAACTGGAGATTTATCAACAGTAAAATATGACATATCACTTTCTAATAACAAACAGGCAGCATTAAAATATTCTACTCTTTCGGGAGAAAAAGTAAACAATGTTATAAAGGGTTTTAAAACAGGTGATTTTAGTATAAGCGTATTAGCTACTCAAGGAAGAAAAGAATTAAATTTCTATTGTAATGATATTGCAATTTGTAGAAGATTAGATATTGAAAGATTTGAAAATACCACAATTGACATTGAAATTGAAGATACAGTAAATGTTAAGTTTGATTTAGGAGAAAAAAGCAATTGTTATCAAGATTTAACTTACAAAATAGAAAATCCAAATATTGCAGTTTTAGATGCTAATAATAAAATAACAGGACTATCTGTTGGAACAACAACTTTAACTATATCAGACAAGCAAGAACAAGTAACATTAATAATAAATGTTTATAAAGATTAGTTTTTATTTTTTAACTAATCTTTTTAATTGTTTTCTTAAATATATTATATTATAATATATTTGTTTAGGAGGAAAAACATCATGAATAAAAAAGTTGTAGTTTTTGGTGGAGGAACAGGTTCTACTTATTTATTAAAAGGCTTAAAAGAATTTCCAGTTAATATAACAGCAGTTGTTACAGTGTCAGATGATGGAAGATCAACTGGAAAATTACGTAAAGAATTTAATATCCCTGCTATTGGAGATATAAGACATGTTATTACTAGTTTAGCAGATATTGATGATAATATTAAAAATTTATTATCTTATAGATTTGATACAACCAGTGATTTAAATGGGCACCCTGTAGGCAATTTAATTATAGTTGCTATGTATAATTTAACTGGAAGTTTAAAAAAATCAATTGAAGTATTAAGCAAATTTCTAAATGTCAAACATAAAGTATTGCCAATTAGTGAAGATAACTTAACTTTAATAGGAGAAACAATTAATAAAGAAAAAATTATTGGAGAAGAAGCTATTACAGAAGCAAACACAACATTTGAAAAATTTTATTATGCTACAAATCCTCACGTTTTACAAGAAGTAAAAGAAGCAGTTAAAGATGCTGATTTAATTATTTTTAGTATGGGCAGTTTAATAACTAGTATTTTACCACATATTTTATGTAAAGAATTAATAAAAGAAATTGATAAATCAACAGCCAAAATAATGTATACCTGTAATGCTGTTAGTCAGCCTGGAGAAACAGATAATTATAAAGTATCAGATCATATAAAAATATTAAATAAATATCTTGGTAAAAGGAAAATTGAAGTAGTAATTGCCTCTAATACCAATATCCCAAAGAATATTTTAGAAAAATATTCCAATAAAGAACAAAAAGATTTAATAAAAATTGATAAAAATAATATAAATAAATTAAATTGTGAATTAATTGAAGATGATATTTTAACTATTGAAGATAATCTTATTCGTCATAATAGCATAAAATTAGCAAATTTAATATTCAATTATCTAATGAGGTGAAATTATGTCTTTTTCTACTGAAGTTAAAAATGAAATATGTACATTGAATTTTAGTAAAACAGAAAATATTACAGAATTATCTGCTTTTATAAGAAATAATAATAACAAACAAAATAATGTTATTTCTCTAATAACTGAAAATCCTAAAATAGCTAGGAAAATTTTCACTTTATTTAAAGAATTATATGAAGTAAGCCCTATAATTGAAGAAAAAATTGGTGCAAACTTCAAAAAAAAAAGATTTTACTTTATTAATATTCATTCCAAACAAAAAGACATAGAATCAGATTTAATGTTAAGTTTACCAATACCAAAAGATTATTTAGTAGATTCAGAAGATTTAAAAAGAGCATACTTACGTGGGGCTTTTTTAGCAACAGGTAGTATAAACGATCCAAAAACATCAAGATATCATTTAGCATATTTTATTAATTACAAAAAAGAAGCTTTATTTATTTCTGATATATTAAATTATTTTAATATTCATAATAAAATAATAAGAAAAAATAATAATTATATGATATATGTTAAAGAAGCAGAAAAAATAGGAGATTTTTTAAGAATAATATCTACTAATAGAGCAGTTTTATATTATGAAGATATTAGAATATATCGCGATCATAAAAACATGACTAATAGACTAAATAATTGTGAACAAGCTAATGTAGACAAAATAATTAATTCTGCTAATCTGCAAATTAAAGAAATCAACTCAATAATTTCTCTAATTGGAATAGAGGGAGTAGATGAAAAGATTAAAGAAGTTATGTTATATAGATTAAAATATCGTGAATCTTCTTTAAGTGATTTAAGTGAAATTATTTCTAAAGAAACTAATAGACCAATTACTAAATCAGGATTAAATCATAGATTTAGAAAAATAAAAGAATTAAGAAATAAATTGGAAAAAAAATAAAAAACTTAAGAATTTTTAAATAAAATTTTTAAGTTTTTTTTAGGAAGTAACATTTTTATATTCTCACTTACTTCTATTTTATAAGTTCTTGTTTTTTCTTTTAATTTTTCACCATCTATAGTCCAATGTAAACTGTTTCTTTTTTTAAATTTTATAGTTAATTTGTTTGTTTTATGACAATATATCCCAGGGATATTAGTAATATCGTTAGTTAAAAGTAAAAGTATAGATTTAGCTAAATCTTTTCTTCTTGTTAAATTACAAAAAATAACTTCAATTTTATTATCATCTAATTTAACATCTTTATAAATATTATTAAATCCCGCAATACGAGTTGCATTTGAAATCAAAATTAAAGAATATAATCCTTTATAACTTTTGCCATTTATTTCATATTCTAATTCATATAATTTTGTCTTTTGAAAAAACTCTTTTATTCCATTTATTAAATAAGCAAAATAACCATACTTCTTTTTAAATTTTTTAGAAGTTGCATAAGGAACATTTATAAATTTACCAAAACCTGCTACATACATAAATGGTTGTTTATTAATTAATCCAATATCAACATTTTTTACTTCTCCATTCATAATATCAGAAACTGTTTTTACAATGTTTTTGCTCATACCAAGCATTAATCCAATATCATTAGTAGTACCAGTAGGTACATGAGATAAAATTAATTTCTCTTTTCTTAAAAAATTCCCCACAACCACTTCATTAAATGTTCCGTCTCCTCCAACCGATAAAACCAAATCAGCCGAAGTTATTTTTTGGATATATTCTTTTGCATCTCCTTCTCTTTTTGTAAAATGCACTTTAACTTTATATCCTTTTTTTTTAATAATTTCTTTAATAAGCTCTATGTCTTTAATTTTTACTCCTCTACCACTTTCCATATTACATATTAAAAAACATTCTTTCACAAGCATCACCTAAAAAAATTATAACACGTATTTCTATTAAGCACTAGAATTTTTCTATTACTTTATCAATTAAACCATAATTTTTTGCTTCTGTAGCAGATAAAAAATAATCTCTTTCTGTATCCTGTTCTATTTTTAATATATCTTGATTAGTATTCTTTGCTAATAATTCATTCAGCTTCTGTTTTAATTTTAAAATTCGTTCAGCTGCAATCTTAATTTCCGTAGCTTGTCCTTGAATACCCCCAAGTGGCTGGTGAATCATTACCTCTGAATTAGGAAGACCATATCTTTTCCCCTTTGTTCCACTTGATAGTATAAAAGCAGCCATTGAAGCTGACATACCAATACAGATTGTAGAAACATCACTTCTTATAAAATTCATAGTATCATAAATAGCCATACCAGAAGTTATACTACCTCCATTAGAATTAATATACATACTTATATCTTCATGATTAATACTATCTAAATAAAGTAACTCTGCTACAATTATATTTGATACGTTGTCATCTATTTCTCCATTTAAAATAATAATTCTATCTTTTAAAAGCCTAGAATAAATGTCATAACTTCTTTCTCCACCTATTTCTTTTTCAATTACAGTAGGAATTAAATTCATTATTTATCACCCTATTAATAAAATAGTTATTTTTAATAAAAATATTCATTTTAAAAACAGACATTTTGTGCTAAAATAATAATATATACATATTAGGATAATAAAAGGGATGATGCTTGTGGATAATGTTATTGTAACAATTAATGAAAAAGAATATACTTTCCCTAAAGGTATTTCTTTATTAGAAATAAGTAAACAAATAAATTCAATTTCCAAATTTCCTATTTTAGTTGCTTTTGTAGACAATGTAATAGTAGAATTAAATTTTCTTGTTTCAAAAAATTGTCATGTAGAATTTGTTGATTTTACTAATAGACTTGGTAATCGCATATACCAAAAAGGATTAACTTTTTTATTAATATGTGCCATAAATGAATTATATGGAAATAGTTGTCAAATAAAATGTTGTCACTCTATTGATAAAGGCATTAGTATGAAAGCTTATTTTGATTTAACAGAAGAAAAACTAAAAGCAATAAAAGAAAAAATGCAAGAAATGGTTAAACAAAATTTGCCAATAAAAAGATGTCTGTCATTAAGAAGAGAAGCTATTACTTATTTTAATAATTTAGGAGATTATGCCAAAGCAAAAACTTATTTTTATACAACTAATCACTATATAACATTATACAAATTAGGAAATATATATAATTATTTTTATTCTGCTTTACCTATAGATACTAAGGTATTTATTGCTTTTGATTTAAAATATATAAATGATAGGGATTTTGTATTACAGTTCCCTACTCCAATAAGTAATGGTATAATTCCAGAATATATTGAGCATCCTAAAATTATTAAAGCTTTTAATGAAAATTATAAATATGCCAAACAATTAAACATCTTTTGTTCTTCTGATATAAACACTAAAATTGTAGAAGGTAATATTGAAAGTATTATTAAACTTGATGAAACTTTATCAAATAATAATTTACTTGAAATAGCAAAAGATATTTATGATAAGAAAGATAAAATTAAAATAGTTTTAATTGCAGGACCATCTTCATCTGGAAAAACAACTTCATCAAAAAAATTATCATTATTTTTAAATAGCTTAGGATTTAATCCTACTCCAATTTCCATAGATGATTATTTTTTACCAAGAGAAAAAACTCCAAAATTACCAAATGGAGAATATGATTTTGAATCATTATATGCTGTTAATATAGACTTATTTAATGAACAATTAGAAAAATTATTAAATTATGAAGAAGTTAGTTTACCTACATTTAATTTTATAGAAGGAAAACCAGAATTTAATGGAAAAAAATTAAAATTAAAAGAAAATGATATAATTATAATTGAAGGATTACATGGTTTAAATGATAATTTGACAAAAAATATTAAAAGAGAAAACAAATATAAAATTTATATCTCACCATTAACTGATTTAAATATAGATAATCATAATATGGTATCAACTAGTGATGTTAGATTATTAAGAAGAATTATAAGAGATAATAGAACAAGAGGATATAAAGCAATTGATACTATTAAAAAATGGAATTCTGTTCGTGAGGGAGAAGAAAAATATATTTTTCCTTATCAAGATGATGCTGATAAAATTTTTAATACTGCTTTAACTTATGAAATTGGAGTATTAAAATTATATGCAGAACCACTTCTCTATGAAATAGATAATTCTAACCAATATTATGAAGAAGCGAGAAGATTATTAAATTTTTTAGATATGTTTTTATCAATTCCAACTGATGGAATACCAAATGATTCAATATTAAGAGAATTTATTGGGA
>CAZRBE010000007.1:0-3661 GCA_964598285.1 uncultured Mycoplasma sp. | reverse complement strand
TGGGAAAAGTTTTTTTGAATAAGGAGGATTTTATGAAAATAGCAATTAATGGATTCGGAAGAATAGGAAGATTAGTTTTAAAAATTTTGATTGAAGACGATAACTTTGATATTGTAGCAATTAATGATTTAGGTAATATTGAAGAATTAGCTTATTTGTTAAAATATGATACTAATTATGGAAACTATAAAATAAACAAAATAAAAACAGAAGGAAATAACTTAATTATAGAAAATAAAAAAATAAAAATTTTTGCAGAGCAAGATCCAACTAATTTACCTTGGAAAGATTTAGATATTGATTTAGTTTTTGAATGTAGTGGAAGATTTACAAAAGAAGAAGATGCTTATAAACATATTATAGCAGGAGCAAAAAAGGTATTAATATCCGCACCTGGTAAAGGGAATATGAAAACTATTGTTTACAATGTTAATCATAATACATTAGATGGTTCAGAAAAAATCATTAGTGCAGGAAGTTGTACTACAAATTGTTTAGCACCAGTTTTAAAAATTATTAATGACAAATTTACAATAAAAAAAGGATTTATGACAACAGTTCATGCTTATACTAATGATCAATCACTTTTAGATAGTACTCACAAAAAAGGCATATCAGAAAGACGTGGAAGAGCAGGAGCTTTAAATATAATACCAACATCTACTGGAGCTGCCAAAGCAATTGGTGAAGTTATAAAAGAATTAAAAGGAAAAATCGAAGGATATGCCTTAAGAGTTCCAGTTCAAGATGGATCAGTTATAGATTTAGTCTTAGAATTAGAAAAAGATGTTACTGAAGAAGAAATAAATAAAGCTTTTGAAGATAATAAAAATGAAACTATTAATATCACTTATGACCCAATTGTATCAAGTGATGTTATAGGTAGTTTTACAGGAGCTTTAGTAGATGGTAATTTAACAAAAGTTCTAAATACCGATAATAGTAAATTAATAAAAATAGTAGCTTGGTATGACAATGAAATTGGTTATACAGTGCAAATGGTAAGAACTGCTAAATACTTAAGTAAAAAATAAAAAAAGACAAAGTTGATATGAACCTCATTTCTATGTCCTAGAAATGGGGTTCAGTTCAAATTGTCTTTTTATTTTACTTTTCCTCTCATTATTCTATGCCATAATTTACTATCACAATACCATTTATAAATTACAGGCTTTATAACCAAATCAAATTCTCCAACATACTCTGTAACATCAGCATTAAATCCTAATTTTGATTCATTTAATCCACGATATTTACTAGTATCACCAAAATTACCAGTAATAGCATTAAGATCAAAATAAATAGCACCCTGTTTAGCATATTTATCAATAATATGCCACTTTAATAAATAAAGAGGATAATAAGTTCCATAAGCAGGATTTTGGCCCTCTATTAAAAATTCCACTCCATTTCTATCTAAAACAACAGCACATGAAGCAATAACAATACCATTAGGATTTTTTTGAAATAAATGTGATGCTGTAGCAAGTTCCGTTCTGTACGTTGCCAATAATTTATCAGATGCAATTTTTAAATTCATAGTCTTTTCACTAATATTATTTGTATAACTTTTCTCTTGAATTTCATTATTTAAAGTTTCATTATTAATCATTTCTAATTCATATAATTTTTTTATATTAGATAAGTATTTTTCTGTATTAAGTCTAGCAAAATATATTTCAAAATTACCTCCAAAAGCTTCAGCAAAATTTTTATAATAAGCTAAATTACGATAATGTTTCTTTGCAACATAACTATAAAATAATTTTAAATTCTTTTCTGTACCCTGAAATATTTCTACCCCTCTACTCTGAGCTTTTCTGATTTTATTTCTAGTATTATCTTCAAAATTTTTAAATAATGTTACACTACTACCATTAACTTTTAATATAGCATTCCATCTAGGTTTTAATGTGCCAAAAAATTTATTTTCACCATAATATTTGTAACCTATACTAGTTAAATAAGGAATTAAGTCGCTAGAATAAGGTGTTGGTATTATATTACCATCTTTATCTCTTTTATTATTGATAACTAAAGGATCTATCTTTAAAAATAAATAATTATATCTATCTAAATAATTTTTTAATTTCTTAGTAATTTCTTTTAATAAGTCTCTATTATTATAATCAACTAAAAATCCCCTTGGACAATAACCATATTTATAACCACCTAAAATAGATTGACTAAGCATCATTGTTCCTCCAACTAATTCTCCACTATCATCCATAAAACCATAATATGAAGCTTTGTAATTATACTTAGTCATTAAAGCAGCATACATACTAGTCTGATAAAAAGAATGCATATGGTGATTATAAGAAAAAAAATCAAACTGTTGAGGAGTCAAAACAACTATTTTCATATAAACCACATTCCTTCCACTTTTTAGACTATTCTATACATATATGATATTATTTTTTTGATAAAAAAGCAATATAATGTTTCAAAAATAACAAAGTTCATATATAATTATTATGTAAAGGAGATTGAAAAAATATGAAAATAATTGATATTAAATCAAGAGAAATATTAGATTCTAGAGGATTTCCTACAATAGAAACAGATATTGTCGTAGAAGGAAATGTTTTAGGTAGAGCAAGTATTCCCAGTGGAGCATCAACTGGTAGCAATGAAGCACTTGAATTAAGAGATAATGAAAAAAGATATTTAGGAAAAGGTGTACATAAAGCTATAAATAATGTTTTAAATATAATTAAACCTGCTATTGTAAATAAAAATATTAAAAGCCAAGAAGAGTTAGATAATATTTTAATAACTTTAGATGGAACAAAAAACAAAGAGAAACTTGGAGCTAATGCAATTCTTTCAGTTTCATTAGGATTTTTAAAAGCTTGTGCTAAAAGACATAATGAAGAAATATATAACTTTGTAGGAGAAATTTTTTCTATTCCAAAATGTATGTTAAATATTTTAAATGGAGGAATGCATGCTAATAACAATCTAAATTTTCAAGAATTTATGATTGTTATTAATAGAGATAAAATAACTGATCAATTACAAATAGCATCTGAAATTTTTCATACTTTAAAAAAGATATTAAAAGAAAATAAATTTTCAACTGGTGTAGGAGATGAAGGAGGATTTGCCCCTAATTTAAAAAGTAATGAAGAAGCATTAGATATTATAGTAAAAGCAATAAATAAAGCTGGTTATGAACCAAAAAAAGATGTTTCTTTAGCACTTGATACCGCAGCAAATAGTTTTTATGATAAAGAAAAAGATAAATACTTAGTCAATAATAAATATATTACAAAAGAAGAATTATTATTATATTATAAATTTTTAATAGAAAAATATCCTATTATATCTATTGAAGATCCATTTGAAGAAAGTGACTTTGAATCATTTGCTAAAATTACCAAAGAAACTAATATTCAAATAGTTGGTGATGATATATTTGTTACTAATAGTGAACTTTTAAAAAAAGGAATTAAATTACATAGTTGTAATGCTATTCTTATTAAGGCTAATCAAATTGGAACAATAACTGAAATGTTAGAAACGATAAACTTAGCAAAGAAAAATAATTATAAAACAATTATTTCCCATAGAAGTGGAGAAACAGAAGATACTTTTATTGCTGATTTAGCAGTAGGATTAAATATTCCTTATATTAAGACTGGTTCTTTATCAAGAG
>CAZRBE010000006.1:6013-17969 GCA_964598285.1 uncultured Mycoplasma sp. | reverse complement strand
AATTATTATAAATTTTATGTTGTAGGTCAAGGAGGTACAGGAACTAGTGGAACTAGTGCAAGTTCTCTTAGTTGTAGTAGTAGATGTGCTACTTCAAAACCATCTAGTTATAGTATATATGGTAGTGCAGGTACAACAGGTTCAACAGGCTCTGAAGGAATACATAAAGTAGCTTTAGCTCAAAATGATGTTGTCCAAATAAGCTATACAACAAGTACAACAACAATAACAGTGACAGATCATTTAAGTAATTTAAGTACAACAGTAACAGCAAATGGATCAGGAGGAAGTGCAACAGGAGGAAATATTTCAAACTTAGCTGGAGGAAGTGCTGGAGCAACACCAAGTGGATCATTATATATTCCAAGTCTTGGTGCTGGAGGAACAGGTGGTACAGCTGGTTCTAAAACTTGTAGTTATTCTTCACCTTCAGGTTTTTGCATAGCACCATTAAATCAATATGGTGGAACTTATAATGGAACAATATCTACTACAAATCCAGGCACTGGTTCTGCTGGTGTAGTTGGTGGAGTTGCTATAGAAAAAGGAGTTATCAACTAATAATTAGTCAATGACTCCTTTTTAATTAAAATAAAAAGTAATTATTTTTTTCTATTTAAAATAATTACTTTTATGATCTTTATAAATCCATATAACATATAAAATAATATAAAATATAAATATAAATTATCTATTATTAATTCATTATATAAAATAGAAAAAATACTAATAATAATCATAGATACAACATTAATATATTCTAATATACTTTGTTTAGGTTTTTTAAGAAATTTAAAAATATTTCTTATTATAATAAATGAACTAAATATAATTATAAAAGAATAACTACTAGAAATATTATAAAATAATATAAATAAAACTGCTAACAAATATAATAAACCTTCAACTAAATTTATAATCCAATATTTCATATCTTTTTCTTTAGTCTTATTTGAATATATTAAATTTTCTATTGCTATCATTACTAAACCAATTGGAAATAAATAAAATATTGTTAAAGTGTTTGGTTTATTAAAATTAAATATTAATATTAGTGTTGTAAATAATATTAATGTTATTCCTTCAGTTAAAAGTATTTGTTTTTCTAATTTTAAATTTTCTTTTATACTATTGTAATAATTAGTAATAATTTTCATGTTTTCACCTCTAAATTAGATTTTACAATAAATTTCTATTTTTTTCTAGTATCTTTGCTATATTTTTGATAAAATATTAAATAGGTGGTAAAAGTATGAAGTTATATTTTAAGTATGGAGCAATGAATTCTGGAAAAACTATGGAAATATTAAGAACTGCTCACAATTATGAAGAAAATAATTTTAAAGTAATTGTTGTAAAACCATTTTGTGATAAAAAAGGAAAAGACTTAATTATATCTAGGGTAGGATGCTCTCGTAAAGTGGATTTTTTATTAAAAGAAAATGAATATGTAAGTACTTTAATTGCCAATTTAAAAACTGATGTTATTTTAGTAGATGAAGCTGAATTTTTAAGTAGAGATCAAATTAATGATTTATGGTTACTCACAAAAATGAATAATATAGTAGTGTTTTGTTATGGTTTAAAATCCGATTTTAAAACAAATAGTTTTCCTGGTTCTATTAGACTTTTTGAATTAGCGGATAAGATAGAAGAAATTACAACTCTATGTGAATGTGGAAATAAAGCTATGTTTAATCTTAGAAAAATAAATGGAATACCAGTATTTGAGGGAGATAAGATTGCTATAGATGGTTTTTCAAATGTTACATATTCGCCTGTTTGTGGGGAATGCTATATAAAAAAATTTAATGAAGCAAAAGAAAAAGGAATTACTAAACAAAAAAAAATATTTGAGGAGGAAAAATAATATGAAATTTGTATATAGTTTTAGTGAAGGTAATAAAGATATGAAGAATTTACTTGGAGGAAAAGGTGCTAATCTTGCAGAGATGACAAACTTAAAATTACCTGTTCCCCAAGGTTTTACTATTACTACAGAGGCTTGTTTAAAATATTATGAAGACAAAGGTAATTTAAGTGAAAATATTGTAAAAGAAATAATGAAACATATAAAAGAATTAGAAAATAAAACCGGCAAAATTTTTGGAGATATTAATAATCCTTTACTATTATCAGTAAGAAGTGGAGCTAGAAGTAGTATGCCTGGCATGATGGATACAGTATTGAATTTAGGGCTTAATGATGAAGTTGTGGATAATTTTTCAAAAAAATTAGATGATCCAAGATTTATTTATGATAGTTATAGGAGATTTATTCAGATGTATTCAGATGTTGTTATGAATTTCCCTAAATCATTTTTTGAAAGATTATTGGATGATATTAAAAAAGATAAAAAAGTTACTCTTGATTATGAACTTACAGTAGAAGATTTGAAAGATGTAATAAAAATATATAAGAAGGAATATAAGAAACATTTAGGAGTTGATTTTCCAACTGATCCAATTAAACAATTATTGACAAGTGTATCTGCTGTATTTGAAAGTTGGAATAATGAAAGAGCAATTACTTACAGAAAATTGAATGATATTCCAGCTTCTTGGGGAACAGCCGTTAATGTTCAAGAAATGGTTTATGGTAATAGAGGTTTAACTAGTGGTACGGGAGTTGCATTTACAAGAAATCCCGCTACAGGAGAGAAAAAATTATTTGGAGAATATTTAATGAATGCTCAAGGAGAAGATGTTGTGGCAGGCATTAGAACACCAAAAAGTATTGATACTTTAAATAATATGTTACCAGAATGTTATAGGGAATTCATTAAAATTTGTGATGTTTTAGAAAATCATTACAAAGATATGCAGGATATGGAATTTACAATAGAAAATGGAAAATTATATATTCTTCAAACAAGAAATGGAAAAAGAACAGCAGAAGCTGCTATTAAAATAGCGGTTGATCTTGTCAAAGAAAAGATGATTAGTAAAGAAGAAGCATTATTAAGAGTTGAACCAAAGATGTTAGATCAATTGTTACACCCTACTTTTGATAAAAAAAGTTTATTAGAAGCAAAGGCTATTGCTAATGGATTAGCAGCTTCTCCTGGATCAGCAACTGGCAAAATTTATTTTAATGTTAGTGATATGTTAAGCGATTATAAACATGGGGAAAAAGAAATGATTTTAGTCAGGCTTGAAACTTCTCCCGAAGATATTCTTGGTATGAATATAGCAAATGGAATTTTAACTATTCGAGGTGGAATGACGTCTCATGCGGCAGTAGTTGCTCGTGGTATGGGTAAATGTTGTATTTCAGGTTGTAATAGTTTTGTTATTGATGAAAAATTAAATACTATTACTTCTAAGAATGGTACTATATATAAAGCAGGGGATTTTATAAGTTTAGATGGTAGCACAGGTAATGTTTATGAAGGAAAAATATCAACAGTTGATCCACAAATATCAGGAGATTTTGAAACATTTATGAATTGGGCAGATGATATAAAAAAATTAAAAGTTAGGGCAAATGCTGATAATTATAAAGATTCTTTGATTGCTAGAAATTTCAAATCTGAAGGAATAGGCCTTTGTAGAACAGAGCATATGTTTTTTGAAGAAGAAAGAATTTTTAATTTTAGAAAAATGATTATTGCAGATACTATAGAAGAAAGAGAAAAAGCTTTAAACAAAATATTACCTTATCAAAGAGGAGATTTTGAAAAATTATTTAAATCTATGGAAGGTTATGGTGTGACAATTAGATTTTTAGATCCACCACTACATGAATTTTTACCAAAAAAAGATTCTGATATAAAACTTTTAGCTGAGTCATTAAATATTTCTTTTAAAGATGTTAAAGAAAAAGTAGAATCTTTGAAAGAATTTAATCCAATGATGGGGCATCGTGGATGTAGACTTGCAATTACTTATGAAGAAATAGCAAAGATGCAAACTAAAGCTGTTATTGAAGCTGCTATTAATGTTAAAAAAGAGGGTATTAAGGTATTACCTGAAATAATGATTCCTCTAATTTGTGATATAAATGAATTAAAATATATTAAAAATATTATTACCACAACTGCAGAAGAAATAATGAAAAATAATAATATTTCTATAGATTATAAAATAGGAACTATGATAGAAATACCAAGAGCTTGTTTAATTGCGGATTTACTTGCTGAAGAAGTCGATTTTTTCTCATTTGGTACTAACGATTTAACTCAAATGACATATGGTTTTTCTCGTGATGATGCTGCTAAATTTTTGGGAGATTATTATAATAAACAAATTTTTGATTTTGATCCTTTTGCTAAACTTGATCAAGAAGGAGTAGGTAGTTTAATAAAAATAGCTATTACTAAAGCAAGAAAAGTAAAACCAAATATAAAAATTGGAATATGTGGAGAACATGGAGGAGAAACTTCAAGTATAGATTTTTGTAATAATTTAGATTTTACTTATGTTTCATGTAGTCCATATCGTGTTCCAATTGCAAGACTTGCAGCTGCTCAATCCGTTTTAAAAACTAAATATTTATGATAGATGATTACTTCTTATATAAAAATATTCCTAAAATAGATTTGCATGGTATGAATAGATATCAAGCAATTATTTTAGTAAAGGAATTTATTATAGATAATAAAAAATTACATAATCATTTATTAATAATTATTCATGGAAAAGGTGAGGGTATCTTAAAATATAATATTCATAATTTTTTAAAACATAATAAATTAGTAATTGCATATAAAATAGATATTTATAATGATGGGGAAACTATTGTTGAAATATAATAAAAAATAAAAATGGATCAATGATTCATTTTTATTTTAAGTAATTTAATAAATTTTTCTTGTTCTTCTTTGGATAAATCTTTCCAAACAAGCTCTAATATAACACCAAGTCCTGGTAAGACTAATTCATCTTTACTTTCTACGGAACTGTTAATTGTGTCTAAAATATTTTCTTTTGTTAAATCTTTTAAATTATTAATTATATTATATCTTATATCTATATTCATTTTCTTCACCATTTATTAGTATGTAATTTTTTTAAAAAATTATTATTTATTGTTGTAAAAAATTAATATTAATTGTATACTTATTACATAAGGAGGATTGAGAAAAATGATTATAGCATTAATAATTGGTGGAATTTTACTTTTATTAGTAATTTGGTATTTTGCTACATATAATAGTTTAGTATCATTAAGAAATAAGAAAGATGATCAGTGGTCACAAATTGAGGTTCAATTAAAAAGAAGAGCTGATTTAATTCCTAACTTAGTTGAAACTGTAAAAGGATATGCTAAACATGAAAGTGAAACTTTTGAAGAAGTAATTAAGGCAAGAAATACTTATGTTGCGGCTTCAACTCCAGAAGCAGAAATGAAAGCATCAGGAGAAATTAACCAAGCATTATCTAAATTGTTTGCTGTGGCAGAAAATTATCCAGATTTAAAAGCTAATCAAAATTTTATTTCATTGCAAGCAGATTTAAAAGATACATAATGATTCTGTTTTAACTTATAATAATAAAGTTGAAATGGTTCCCTCAAACACAGTAGCAAGTATTGCTAAGTTTAAAAAGGGCATTTTCTTTGAAGCAACTGAAGAAGATAAAAAAGTTCCCGAAGTTAAATTTTAAAACTTACTGTATGTAAGTTTTTTTTAGGAAAGGATAATATGAAAAATTTAAAATATTTATTAGTGTTTTTCAGTTTTTTACTTTTTAATTTAGGTGTAGTAAATGCTAACTCATTAAGTAATATTAATATCACAATTGATATAGATAATAATGGTTCGGCTCATATTAAAGAAGTATGGGATATGAATAATTCAGATGGTACTGAAGTTTTTAAAACTATGAAAGACTTAGGTAATATGGAAGTAAGTAATTTTAAGGTTACTTTAGGTGATACTTTATTTACTTATAATGATAAGTGGAATATAAATGATTCATTTGATGAAAAAAAATATCAAAATGGTATTAATACAACTTCAGAAGGAATAGAACTTTGTTGGGGTATTAGTTCTTATGGGGATAATACATATACTATTTCTTATGATGTAAGTAATTTCGTTTTTTTAACTAGTGATGCTCAAGTTATTTATTATAATTTATTTAATGTTTCTAGTGATATTGGTCCTAAAACATTTAGTGTCGTTATCAATGGCTTTGAAGATTTTAGCGATAATTTAGATGTTTGGGGATATGGATATAAAGGTTATGCTTATGTTTATGAAGGAAAGATAATGATGTCAAATGAAGAAAATACAGAATTAAATTCTTCTGATTATGTTGTATTATTAGTTAAATTTCCCTCTGGAACATTTATTGTAAATGAAAATAATATTTATAGTGATTTTAATACTTTTGAAGATATTTATAATAAAGCAGAAGAAGGAACTTTTGATTATAATTACAATAAAGAAACATTCTTAGAGTCATTTTTTAGAATTATTAGTACATTTTTACCAATTGTAATTATTTTTATTATAATATTTACTTTAGGTAGACAAAAAAAATATAAGTTTGAATCTCTAGGAAGTAATATTAATACTAAAGAAATAAATAATTTTAGAGATATTCCTTGCGATAAAAATATTTATAAAGCATATTTTATTGCTCAAGCTTATAAATTAAATAATAAAAATACTGATTTTTTAGGAAGTGTTTTCTTAAAATGGGTATTTGAAAAGAAAATTGAATTGAAAACTATTAGTTCAAAAAAATTATTTGGTTCTAAAGAAGAACAAGGAATTGTTTTAAAAGAAAATCTTTCATTTGATAATGAAGTTGAAGAAAGTATGTATCAGATATTACTTTCTGCTAGCAAAGATAATATTTTAGAAAGCAAAGAATTAGAAAAATGGAGTAAATCAAATTATAATAAATTATTTGATTGGTTTACTAAAGCAGAAGATTATGGAAAAGATTTATATGTAGAAAAAGGTTTTGTGTATAAAGCAAAAACTACAGATACAAAATGGACTATAAAGGATGATTTAAAATCTACTGCTATAGAATTGGCGGGATTAAAAAAATATTTAATAGAATTTTCAAGAATAAAAGAGAAAAGTGCTATTGAAGTAATGTTATGGAAAGATTATTTGATGTTTGCTCAAATTTTTGGTATTGCAGACCAGGTAGCAGAACAATTTAAAAATTTGTATCCAGAAATTATTGAAATGAGTGATATGGATAATAATATTTCATTAAGTGATATTATTTTAATAAATCATTTGTCTAATATGACAGTAGCAAGCGCAATGTCTGCCAGAAGTGCTGCTCAAAGTTATTCTGCTGGAGGAGGAGGATTTTCTTCTGGAGGTGGAGGCGGAGGCTCTTTCGGTGGTGGAAGTGTCGGAACAAGATAAAATACAAGGAGAGTATATGGAAAAAGAGCAAAAATATAAACAATACAAAAATGGAGATTATGTTATTTCTGAAACTGATAATCCTTATGTATATTTTTTTAATAGAATAGATGGAGCAGCAATAAAAAAAATTGATGATAGTGATATTTATAATTTATATTTAAAAATGATTACTTTAAAGTATTTTTCAAAAGACAAAGTAGATTTAACTGCTGGTAATATTATGATTGAAGAATCACTTAATAAAGAATATATCAGAATAACAGGATGTGTAAATAATTCACAATCTTTTAAAGAAAAAATACAAACTAATTTTGTAAGAAAAAGATAACTATAATTGAACTTTTAAATAATTTTTGAAAGTTCTTTTAATTTGCAAAATTTTAAAAAGGTGTTATAATATGAGAAAAACATTGGGAAGGATTATTGATGTTTATGGAATATAAAGATTTTAAAAGAAATTATGATTTCTTAGAAAAAATTATTTTTCAAGAAATAAAAATAGCAAATTTATATATTAAATTGGCAGATTTAGAGTCAAAACACCTAATTTATGATAACCATTTCTTGGAACTTGTAGAAGAATTAAAAAATGAAGTTACTATAGAAAATAAATTATTTGATAATATTCCTTTAGAAGAAAAGCAATATAATGATTTAAGTATATTAATAAATGAATTAATAAAAAATACTGATTTTAATAGATATGATATTCTTTATAGAATATCAATAATTATTGAAAATAAAAAAGAGTTTAATAGTAGTCATGATAAGTATTATTATTTGTTTGATTCTTTTTATAAAGATATATCAAGAGGAACATTGTCTTTTTTAAATGATAGTATTTATAAACCAAAATATAAAAGCTTAAGAAATATTTTTATTAAAGATATTAAATATCCAGGGATATTTATAAATAAAGAATTAGAAAAAGATATGTTAAAAGATAATTTCAAAATTGATAAAGATTTATATATATCTTCTAAGCTTTTTGCAGATGTTTATTCTGTAAATAGTTATAATTATATTGTAAAACATTTATCATTAGATTCTTTTTGTGATTGTTTTTTTAATATATTACAAAATACTGATATAAAATATGCTGATCCTAAATTACAAGCATTAGTTGTGTTGGAACAATCCTTTTTAAAATCATGCTTATTACTATTAAATAATAAAGATGTTAAACCATTTATTGATAAATTGGATGTTTTAGAAAAAGAAAATCCTGATATTAGTATTAGCATTTCTCTTATAAGAAGAACGATAAATAATAGTATTGAAGATAAAAAAAGATGTTTTGAAGTGTCTTTATGTAGAAAAAAATAACAAATTTTATAAATAATTCTTCCATATATAAAAAAATATGATATAATATTTATTGTTTCTTGGTTCCTTAGCTCAGTTGGTAGAGCAGCAGACTCTTAATCTGTGGGTCTAGGGTTCAAATCCCTAAGGAATCACCAATGATAATTATTTTTAAAATAGATAAAAGAATAAAAAGATAAGAGTTAGTTATTATCTTTTTATTCTTTTAAAGATTATTTGGAGGTAAATATGGGAATTTTAAGTAATAAAATGTCTAATTTTACTGAAACTGATTACAAAGTTGTGAATAATATTAAATCTTTAGCTTTAGATATGATAAATATCTCAGAAAGTGGTCATCCTGGTATTGTTTTATCAAGTGCTCCAATTATTTATAGCATTTATGCTAAACATATGAGATTTGATATTAAAAATGATAAATGGATAAATAGAGACAGATTTATTATGTCTTCTGGACATGGTTCTGCTTTGTTATATGCTACTTTATTTATGTGTGGTTTTAATATTTCTATTGAAGATTTAAAAAAATTTAGAACATTTGATTCTATTACACCAGGACATCCTGAATATAATACAACTCCAGGAGTTGATGCTACAACTGGTCCTTTAGGACAAGGAATAGCAACAGCAGTTGGTATTTCTATTGCAGAAAAATTTTTAAATAATAGATATCATATTTCCAAAGAAAAAAGTTTAATTGATCATTATACCTATGTTTTATGTGGTGATGGAGATTTAATGGAAGGGGTATCTTATGAAGCTTGTTCGGTAGCAGGCAATTTAAATTTAGGTAAATTAATTATTTTATATGATTCTAATAATATAACTTTAGATGGATTTACCAAAGATACATTTAAAGAAAATGTAGCAGATAGATTTAAAGCAATGAATTTTGATGTTAATATAGTCAAAGATGGCACTAATTTAGATGAAATTAATAATGCTATAATAAAATCAAAAAAAGTAAAAAACAAACCATCAATTATTATAGTGAAAACAATTTTAGGAAATGGGTCAAAATTACAAAACACCAATTTAGTACATGGAAAACCATTAACTGCAGAAGATCTAAAACAATTAAAAAACAAACTTAATATTAGAGATATTCCCTTTACAGTTTATGAAGAAAATATAAATTATATAGGAAATATATTATCTGTTAGAAATGTTAAAGTATTAACTGAATGGAATATTCTATTAAATAAGTATAAAAATAAAGGAAAATACTTAAATGAAATAGATAATATATTAGAGGGTAATTTGTCTATTACTATATCTGATACCAATTTTGATGATGAATTGTTAGGGGAAACAGGAAGAGAAATTTCTTCAAATATTTTAAATAAAATAGTAAATGATAATCTTTTAATGTTGGGTGGAGGATGTGATGTGGCATCATCTTGTAAAACTTATTTAAAAAAAATGGGTGATTTTACATCTACTAATTTAAATGGCAGAAATTTACTTTTTGGTGTTAGAGAACATGCATCGGGTGCCATAGCAAATGGTATTGTATTATCAGGTATTAGAGTATTTACATCTACATTTTTAAGCTTTTCTAATTATATGTTACCTGCTATTAGAATGTCAGCTTTAATGAAATTGCCAGTTATATATATTTTTACTCATGATTCTTTTTTAATAGGAAAAGATGGTCCAACTCATCAACCAGTTGAGCAACTAATATCTTTAAGAAGTATACCTAATGTTACTGTATATAAACCATTTGATGGTCATGAAATATTAGGAGCCTATAAAAGTGCTTTAAGTAATATAAGTGGGCCAAGTATAATTATTATTTCTAAAGAAAAAATGAGGTTATTAAAAACTACAAAAGTAGATGAAGTATCTAAAGGTGCTTATATTGTAAAAAAAGAAAAAAAGCCCAAAGGAATAATAATTGCAACTGGTTATGAACTTAGTATTGCTATTGAAGTATATAAAAAATTGAAAAGTATTGGTATCTTAACTAATGTAGTATCAATGCCCTCTATAGAAAAATATTTTGAACAAGACTTAAAATATCAAGAAAAGATATTACCTGATATTCCAAAAGTTGTAATTGAATTTTCTTCTCCATATTCTTGGTATAGAATAGTAAAATCTAATAAATATATTTTTGGAGTATCAAAATTTGGAAAAAGTGCTTCTAAAGAAGATTTATTAAAATATTACAAATTAACCATTGATGATATTTATAATAAAATAAAAAAATATTTTATTTGACTAATGAATAATTATATGATAAAATCTTACTTGTTTGAAGCCTCTGCTTTAAACCACATTGAAGAGGTAAAAGTTTTTTTTAAACACCTCAAGAGTGAGTCTTAGGTTATAAAAAAGGAGGAAATAATGAAAGCAATAATTGAAACTGGTGGTAAACAGTATTATGTATCTGAACAAGATTTAATTTATATTGAAAAACTTGATGTTAAAGAAGATGATACAGTAACTTTTGATAAAGTTTTAATGATTGATGATGAAGTAGGTAATCCCTATCTTTCTAATGCTAAAGTTACTGGTAAAGTAATCAAACAAGGAAAAAATAAGAAAATCCGTATTTATAAATATGTTTGTAAAGAAAAAAGCAGTAGAAAAAGACAAGGACATCGTCAACCATATACAAAAATTGAAATTACTAAAATTACTAGGTAATTTATATGATTAAAATTGAAATAAAAACAGATGATAAAAAAATAAAAGAAATTATTATTATAGGGCATGCATGTTATGATAAAGTTGGGAAAGATATTGTGTGTTCTGCTGTTAGTAGTATTGTTATTACTACTGTAAATGCGATAGAAATGTTTGACTCTAAAGCAATAAGTTGTAATAAAAATAATGATTTTGACATAAAAATAATAAAGCATGATGAAATAATTGATAAATTAATTTTAAATATGATTAATTTGTTAAAAGAACTAGAAGTTGATTATCCCAAAAACGTTAAAATTTTATAGGAGGATTTAAATGATAAAATTAAATATCCAATTATTTGCTCATAAAAAAGGTGGAGGTTCTACTTCAAATGGTAGAGATTCAGCTGGACGTAGATTAGGTGCTAAACTTGCAGATGGTCAAATGGCAAAGGCAGGGGCAATTATTTATCGTCAAAGAGGAACAAGAATCCATCCAGGAGTAAATGTTGGAATGGGAAATGATCATACTTTGTATGCTAAAATTGATGGTGTAGTTAAGTATGAAAGATTAGGAAGAGATAGTAAACAAGTAAGTGTATATGAAAAGACTATCATCTAACTCATGAGCTTATTTTTTATTAAACTTATT
>CAZRBE010000006.1:0-6003 GCA_964598285.1 uncultured Mycoplasma sp. | reverse complement strand
TTTGCTTATAAAAAAGGTGGCGGATCTTCTACAAATGGTAGAGATTCAGCAGGAAGAAGATTAGGAGCAAAAGTTGCAGATGGACAATTTGCAACAGGTGGATCTGTTATATATCGTCAAAGAGGAACAAAAGTTTATCCTGGAAATAATGTAGGTAAAGGTAGCGATGATACTTTATATGCTAAAGTTTCTGGAGTAATAAAATATGAACAAAAAAATAAAAAGACACAAGCTAGTGTTTATGAGAAGTAGAAGTTTATGCTTGTACTTTTTTTGTAAAAATTAAAAATTGTTAAATATTGTATTTTTTATTATTTATGCTATAATGAAGTTATAATAAAATATTGATTGTAAAGGAGGGTTGTTTCTATGTGGAGATGGTTTAAATGGTGGTAAAAAATAACAACTAAGTTATTTTAAAAGGATTTCTTTACGTAAAAGGAGTCCTTTTTTTGAAATTATATTAAAAAAATAAATTATTTTTGTTATAATGATAAAAAGGAGTGGTAGAGTTATGAAAAAAATATTACAAAACAAATTATTAGTAACAATTATAGTATTTATTATTTATTTTACTTTTATTGTCTTTAATATTATAAATACTAATTTAACTTTAGGTAATTTTTTTGCTCATTTACTTTTACTTTTAATATTAGTATTTATTTATTTTGATGATTTAAAGAAAGACTGGAAAGAATATAAAGGAAAGAAAAAAAATGTTCTTACAATATTATTATTTTTTGTTATATTTTATGTTTTAGGAACAATTTTTAGTAATATTATTATTGATTTTTATAATTCAATAACTGGGGGAAGTACTTTATTAGATTCTTCTCAAAATACTATTTATAGTCTATTTGATAAGGTTCCTCTTGGAACACTATTTGTTTTCTTTTTTACTATTGTTTATGTTCCAATAGTTGAAGAATTGGTTTTTAGAAAAAGTCTTGGGAATATTATTAATAATAAGGTTTTATTTGTTATTATGAGTTCTTTATTATCTTGGTATTTTAGTGTTACTATATTAAATCCTACTATTAACGAATTTATTTTAGCAAATGGTATATTTTTAAGCTCTATTTTTGCTAGTATTGTTTATGTTAAGAAAAAAAATATTTTATATACTATTTTTCCTAGAATGTTGTTAAATTTGTTTGTATGTATTGTTCAACTTATAGTTTTGTTAACAAAATAAAAGGGAGTGATGTTTCATGGTATTATATTACTTAAAAATTTTGGCTATTATCAATAATACTGCTGAAACTTTGGCTATTGTTAATGATAATAAAAGTACTTCTAGTAATTTGAACTATATTATTGGGGGTTTAATTGTTATAGTAATTATTTTAATAGGTAGTACCTTATTTAGTAAAAAATAGTAATTTTTGGTAAGTAACTATTTTATCTTTTAATTTATAAAAAATTGTTTTAAAATATACTTCATGAGGTGAGAAATGAGATATTTTAAGATGGTTTTTTTATTTCTTTTATTTTTAATATTGCCTTTTTGTTTTTATGAACAAGAAGAAATTAATTATAATTATAAATATATGATTGAAACAAGTTATGTAACTGCATTACCAGAAGTAGAGAAAGAACCAGCGATTGAAACAAACTATGGAACAATAACTGCATATAATCCAGAGTGTATTGGGTGTATTGGAATTACAGCATCTGGTTATGATGTTAGAAATACTATTTATTATGAAGATAATGAATATGGTTTATTAAGAATAATTGCTTTTGACAAATCAATTCCCTTTGGATCTGTAATTAAAATAAGTGGGAAGGATATTAATGTGTCAGCAATAGTATTGGATAGAGGAAGTGCCATTGGATATAATAAATTATCCCAAGCTGATTTATTATTTGAAAATTTAGAGGAATGTATTTTTTTTGGACGAAAATATGATATAAAATTTGAAATATTACGTTTAGGATATTAAATTTATTTTAATATCTTTTTTATAGGGTAAACTATATTATGAGATGCTTATATATGAAATAGATAATAAAAGTTAATATAAAATGTAGTAGAAATTAAAATTTATGGTATAATTTCATAAGAAGGTGAATTTTATGTTTGTAGATGAAGTATTAATTAAAGTAATAGCTGGTAAAGGTGGAGATGGCTGTACTGCTTTTCGTCGTGAAAAATTTGTTGAAATGGGCGGGCCTTTCGGGGGAAATGGTGGAAGAGGATCAAATATAATTTTTGTTGCAGATTTAGGTTTACATACTTTAGTTGATTTAAGATATAATAAAATTATAAAGGGTACTAAAGGTCAAAATGGTATGGGTAAAAATTGCCATGGTAAAAATGCTTTAGATATTTATATTAAAGTTCCAGTTGGAACAGTTGTAACAGATGGTGATACTAATTTAGTTATTTGTGATTTAAAACATAAAAATGATTCTTTTATAGTAGCTAAAGGTGGTCGTGGTGGAAGAGGAAATACAGCATTTAAAACATTAAGTAATTCTTGCCCTAATTTTAGTGAAAAAGGGGAAATGGGAGAAGTTAGATTTTTGAAAATTGAACTCAAATTATTAGCAGATGTAGGATTAGTTGGGCTTCCAAGCGTTGGCAAAAGTACAATAATTTCCAAAATATCAAATTCTAAGCCTAAAATTGCTTCTTATCAGTTTACAACTTTAACTCCTAATTTAGGAGTAGTAAAAACTGTTGATGGAAGAAGTTTTACTGTAGCGGATTTGCCTGGTTTAATTAAAGGAGCTTCTCTTGGAGTAGGGCTTGGGGATAAATTTTTAAGACATATAGAAAGAACAAGAATAATTGCTCATGTTATTGATATGTCAAATACCTTTGAACATGATCCATATGAAGATTATGAAACTATAAAAAAAGAACTTAAAGACTTTAATTCTAGTTTGTTAGATAAAAAATCATTAATAATTGCCAATAAAATGGATATGGAAGAATCAAAATTAAACTTAATTGAATTCAAAAATAAACTAAAAGATAAAGTAAAAATATTTGAGGTTAGTGCTATTACAGGAAAAGGTTTAAAAGAAGTTTTACTTTATATAGCGGATTTGCTTGATAAAATCCCTATCAATGATGAAACATCTGAAAAATATGAAGATTATATTCTTTATAAATTTAAAAAAGAAGAACCGTTTACTATAACAAAAGAAAACAATATATTTGTTATTCGTGGGGAACAAATAGAAAAATTATTTAGAATGACAAAATTTACTAGTGATGAAGCAGTATTAAGATTTGCAAAGAAATTAACAAGAATGGGAATTGATGATCAATTAGAAAAAATGGGAGCAGTACAAGGTGATAAAGTTCGTATATTAGATTATATGTTTGAATATAGGAATTAAATATTTTTTCCTTCATATTATTAGTTATTAAGGAGATGATATTTTAATGGAAAATTTAGTTATATTTGAAAGTAATATTAATGATGGGCCTTTTTCTTTAAAAAAAGATTATTATCCAATAGGATTTACTTTTGAAAGAATAAAAAAAGATTATAAAAGAAGATTAGATGTATTAGGACAATCATATGGATTTGATAGCAATAAACTTATTGTTCCTACTCAATTAGAAAGACAATGTTCCAGAAAAGAGTTAATAGTAAATGATGATTTATTAAATGAAGTATTATGGGATCAATATTTTTATTATGATATGGTAGTTTTACAAGAACAATATAAACATGTGCCTGTTGCTGTACCAATTGCGGATTGTCCAGTACTAATTTGCTATGATAAACAACAAAATACTACTGTTTTAGGACATTGTGGAGCTAGAGAAATAAATAGATATTTACCAATGAAATTAGTAAATACATTAAAAGAATTTAGTAATGTTTCTAATAAAGATATAAAAGTATATATTTCTTCATGTATTGCTAAAGATAGTTATATATATAATAAATATCCAGAATTTGCTATTAATTTTGATGTTTGGAATGATTCAATTATAAAAAAAGATAATTATTATTTTATTGATTTAAGATCTTCAATAAAAAGACAATTAAATAATATTGGAATACAAAACGATAATATTTGTTTTAATATGCAAGATACATATAGCGATCCTACATTATATTCTAATTCGGCAGCTTCACATGGATTTTCTAAAAAAAAAGGAAGATATTTAGCAGGTTGCTATTTTAATTAAATGAAAAGCCATAGATTTTCTATGGCTTTGTTATTCTATAAAAATTAATACTTGGAATAGAAAACAATCTAAATTTTAAAAATGAAGTTCCAATTCCATTAGAAATATAAATATCAACATCATTTATATTATAATAATTGTCATAATAAGTTTTTGCTCCTTGGGGAAGCCAAAAAGCTTTTATAAAAGGGATATTTACTTGTCTATTATGTGAATGCCCTGCTAAAATTAAATTCACTTTGTAATCATATATAATATTATCAATATAATCAGGTTCATGTAAAATTACTATTTTATAATTTGTATTTTTATATTTTTCATCATTCAATAAATCTAAAGTTGGAGTACCGTACAAAATATCATCAAAGCCATATATTCCAATAGATTCATTCTTTTCATTGTAAATTATATCATAGTTATTATTTAATAAAATAAAACCCGAATCATAAATAATATTTTTATAATTTGTATTATAATAGTCATGATTACCAATAACAGCATATTTTCCATATGTAGAATTAATATTTTTTAAATATTTTATTATTATAGATAAATCATTTTTATTTTCTTTGTATTTATCATCAATTAAATCTCCAGTAAAGATTACAATATCAGGTTTTAAAATATTAATTTCAGTAACTATTTTTTTTAATATTTTATCTTTTACGACAGTTCCATAATGAATGTCTGAAATATGAACTATTTTTAATCCTTTAAAAGAATCAGTTATTTCATTACTTGTGATTTTAATTTCATTAGTTTTTAATAAATATGGTTCAACAAATCTAGCATATAATATAACTAAAATAATTATTAAAAATATAATTATTAATAATTTTCTTATTTTCTTTTTTCTTTTTTCTATTTTTTTATATTTTAATTGTTCATTTATTTCTTTATCTAAATTTTTATATCTTTGAGTTCTTGTATTCATATGTTACACTCCTATATAAAGAAAAATAATAGATATTGTAACTAGTATAAAATTATGTATAAAATGAAATATCATTGAAGTGAAAATATTATTAGTTTTTATATATATGTATCCAAATACAAAACCAAATATACTATAAGGAATAAAATATAACATTTCTAAATAAGTATTACTTGATATAATATGAATTCCTCCAAATAATAAAGCACATACAATTATATAAATAAAATCATTTGTAAAAATTTCTCTAATTGATTTTCTAAAAACAATTTCTTCTACAAAAGGAGCAACTATAACAGAAGAAAAAAACATATAAAATGGTAGTTTTTCAATTGTAGATTGAATTAAATTTTCATTAGTTGAACCAGATGGAATATATATGCTTAAAATAATATTAGAAACATACATTAAAACAATTCCAATTAACCATAATTTTAAACCAAAAGTAAAATATTTTTTAAAATTTTGTTTAAAATCTTTTATATTATCATTTATATCTTTATGATATACAATATATAAAAATAACATAAATAAAATATCTAAGCTCATAAATATTAAGACAATATAATTTAAATTTAATTTTTCTATATTAATACCACATAACTTTAATAAATATATTCCAATACTAGAATATAAAAAATAAAATATAATTATAAAAATAGTTTTAAAAATTTTTAATATATTTCTCGTCATAAATATCACCCTAATACAATTATTATAACAGAAGATATTGTCTTTTTGTTTTAAATTTAATAAAAACTTATAAAAATATGTAAAATATACTAGATAATAATTTATGAAATATAAGATAAGTAATATAACTGAATATTATTTAATAAAAATAAAATAAAAAAAGTGTTAAGATTTTTTGAAAATGTTACATTTTGATTGCAAGATAGATAAGCAATAA
>CAZRBE010000005.1:9791-18667 GCA_964598285.1 uncultured Mycoplasma sp. | reverse complement strand
TTTTTCTAATATTTTATTACTAATATTTTTTATATCTGTAGTAGTTATAATAAATTGAATATTTGATTTGATAAATTTTACTAAATTATTTCTTTTTTCAATATCTAATTCGCTAAAAATATCATCTAATAAAACAATAGGATAACTTTTGTTGATTTCTTTAAATAAATTTATTTCTGATAATTTAAATGATAGTATAGCTAACCTTTGTTGTCCTTGTGAACCATATATTTTTAAATCGTCATTCCCTATAAAAAAAATTAAATCATCTCTATGTGGACCAAACATAGTCATTTTTTTATTAAATTCTACCATAAAATTTTCTTGATAATATTGTAAAATTTCTTCTTTAGTATTTTGTCTTATGTTATTATCATATTTTACTATTAAATTACCTGTTTTAGTTATTTTTTTATAAATATTGGTAATATTTAAATTTATATTTTCTATATATTTTTTACGATAATTCATAATTATTAAAGCTCTATCAACTAATTTTTCTGTCAAAATATTAAAATAGTTTTTATCAATTTTATATAATTCTTTTTTTAAATATTCATTTCTTATTCTAAGAATTTTATTATATTCATTAAGAATTCTCATATAATTTGGAAATAATTGACATAATTCTATATTTAATAAGTTTCTTCTTATTGAAGGTGATTTTTTTATAATATCTAAATCTTCTGGATTAAACATAATAACATTTAAATTAGAAATATAATTTTGAACTTTTAGTTCTTCATTATTATTAATTTTTAATTTTTTAACATTTTTTGTTAATATAATATCAAGTTTTGTTTTATTATTTTTTTTTTTAATACAACCACTTATCTTTGCTATATCAGAATTTTTATTTATTAAATCTATTTCTTCTAAATTATGAGATGATTTTGTAAGTGCTAATACATAAATACTTTCAAGAATACTAGTTTTTCCTTGAGCATTATTGCCTATAAAAATATTTATATTTTTATTTAAGTTTATTTCTAAATTTTCAATATTTCTAAAATTTTTAACAATTAAATTTAATAATATCATTTTATTTTAACAAAAAGCTTTCATTGTGCTTCAACTCCCCTAAACTAGTATTCCACCACGTACATACTAATTATATCACAAATTTAGCAAAAAAAAGTAATAAAATATTATTATTACTTTTCTTGTAAAATTTTTCTGCGTTTAGCAATTGATTCTAACATAGTTGATTTTATTATTTGATTTTCAATGGATAAATATGGAACATTTATTTCTAATTTTTTATTATTACCAAAATAAATAATAGTTTTTGTATTTTCTTGAACATATTTTAAAATATTATTTAATGATATCCAAACATTTTCTGGTAATGTTGGAGACATAGTAGGAAAAAATATAATACTTTTACTTTCTTCTACAATAATTGGCACTTTATAAACAGAACCTAACATGTTTTTAGAACCCTCTACTCTACCTGAAAAAGAACTACCAAAATAACTACAACTATTTTTTAATATTTCATTAACCGAATTATTTACTAAATATTCATTATTTAATTCTAATACTTTAGAAGTAGTAGAATCAATTGGTAATATTGCTAAAGTTTCTACATTAATTTCATAATTCATTTTTTCACCCCCTACAACAAATATTTGAAATATATTTATAAAAAAAATATATTACGACAATAATCGTAACATATTTATTTGTCTAATTTTATCAAATTTTGTCTAATCTCTATTTTTACCAAATATTCTTAAAATTCTTAAAAATAAATTAATAAAATCTAAATATAATTGAAAAGCACAATATATAGGTCCTGTTTCAGTTCCTAATTGATTTACTAATAATTTTATTTTATTTATATCATAAGCTATAAATAAAACAAACACTATTATACCTACTATTGAAATTATTAAATCTGTCATTGTATTATTTAAAAATAAATTTATTAAAGACACTATTATAATACCAAATAATGTTATTAATAAATATCCTCCTAATTTTGTTAAATCTTTTTTTGTAATATATCCAATTAAAGCAAATATACCAAAAAGTATCGCAGTAACAAAAAATATTATTAATATAGATGTTATTTTATATGCTAAAAAAATAGTTGAAAAAGTAAATCCCGTAATTATACAATATATAAAGTAACAAATAATAGCAGTAATTTTACTCATTTTTTGAATTCTACTTGTAAAAAATATTGCTATGCCTAATTCTAATAAAATTATAATTAAAAACCAAGCTGATGACATAATATTAATTACAATATTTGGATAATAAGATAAAGCATATCCTGTTGTAAATGATACTAAAAGACCTAGAAATAACCACCCATAAATTTTACTATATAAATTATTATTCATTTTTTTCCTTTCTTAATATGTTCTAATTGGTAATATTAAACCTATAAAATCTTCATTATCTGTTTCTTTTAAAAGAATTGGTTTAATATCTCCTACAAAATCTAAAATAACATCTTCTGTAGTTATTGTTCTTAATGTTTCCATCATATATCTACTAGAAAAAGATATTTTAATATTTTCTAAACATAATACTTCCATTTTTTCTTCTACTTTACCTATTTCAAGAGACATTGATGTTATTTTTAACATATTATTATTTACTTCTAAGGTAATAATATTACTATCTCGATCATTATTCAAGATACTTGCTCGATCAACCATATTATAAAATTCTCTTTTATTAACTTTCAAATCAAATAATATTTCTTCTGGAATTAAATTACCTGTATTAGGATATGTTCCATTTATTAATCTAGATTGAAATATTATTTTTCCAAATTTAAAAATTATTTTATTTGTAAATATATGTAATTCAATATTTTCATCTAAGTATTGATCTAATAATTTATATAATTCATTTAGATTTTTACTTGGTATAATTATATTAATATCTTTTGATATTTGTTCTTCTAATTTTATTTTTTTTATTGCTAAACGATAAGAATCAGTAGCGCTACACTCTAATATTTGATTTTCTGTTTTCATATTTAAACCAGTTAACACTACTCTTCCTTCATCTGTTGATGTTGCATAATTTGTTTGATTTATTATTTCTTTAAATTTATTAACATTTAATGTTATAAAGTCTTTAGTAAGTTCTAAATCTACTGGAGGATATTCTGATACTGATATCCCATTCAAATTAAATTCACTATTTTTTGTATAAATTAATACTTTTGAATCTTCTAATTTTTCTATATTAATAAATTCATCATCTACTTTTCTGACAATATCTAATATATATTTCCCTTTTATTACTATACTTCCCACTTTTTCTATTTCTAAGTCTTTAGATTTTTCAATATAAGTTTGAATAGTTATATCATTATCTGATGCTGTTAATTCTAATTTATCTTTTGTTATTGTAAATTTAATTCCTGATAAAATTGGAATAATATTTTTAGAAGATAAAGCTTTAGATACATTATTTAGTGCTTCAGCTAAAATATTTTTTTTAATTTTAAATTTCATTTTTAAATTTTCCTTCTTTCTTTATTTTTTAATTATATTTATTATTACAGTTAATATCGTTAATAACTATTTATATTATTGTGATATCAACAAATAATTTTATTTTTATTGTTAATAATTGTTAACAATATTAACAATTATCTTAATTCTTTCTCTATTTCATTAATAGATTCTTGTAAATCATTATTATTTTTTAATTCTCTTTCTATTTTATTACAAGAATGCATCACTGTAGCATGATTTTTACCTGCAAATTCAATTCCAATTCGTTCAAAAGATTCATCAGTAAGTTTTCTACAAAGATACATTGCTACTTGCCTTGGAATAGCAATATTAGGAGTTCTTTTTTTTGATTTTATATCTTCAAAAGAAATTTTATAAAAGTTAGCTACACTTTTTTGAATTCTTCTAATATTATTTTGATCAGTAACTGGTTTTTTTGTAAAGTCTTTTAAAGCTTCAATAGCAAATTCTAAATTTGGATTAGTTTCTCCCATAATACAGGAATAAGCCACTAATCTTGTAAGAGATCCTTCTAATTGTCTAACATCATTTCCCACATTACTAGCAATATAATCTATTATATCATCATTAAGATTTATTTTTTCTCCATTTATTTTTTTTCTTAAAATAGCTTTTTTTAGTTCAAAATCTGGTGGAGAAATATCCACTTGTAATCCCCAACAAAATCTTGTTCTCAATCTATCTTCTAATGCTTTCAAATCTTCAGGAGATCTATCACTAGATACAATAATTTGTTTACTATTATTGTGTAAATTGTTAAAAGTGTGAAAAAATTCTTGCTGTGATGCGTTAGCACCTCCTAAAAATTGGATATCATCAATCATTAATACATCTATGTTACGATATTTTCCTTTAAAAAATTCAATATAATCAAAATTATTATTATCTCCATTGTTTTTTCTTGATAATCCCATAAAATCTTCTAAAAATTGATCACAAGTAACATATAGGACTTTTTTATGTTGTTTTTCTTCTATATAATTACCAATAGCATGCATTAAATGTGTTTTACCTAAACCACTATTTCCATATATAAACAGTGGATTATAAATAGTTCCAGGATTTTCTGCAACTGCTAAAGCAGCAGCTTGAGCAAATTTATTTGATTCTCCTACAACAAAATTATCAAACGTATAGTTTTTATTTAAATTTGATTTAAAATATTTATTATTATCTTCTTTATATAATGTTTCAATTTCTTCCTCTTTTTCTTCTTTTTCTTCCTGTAAAATAGAATTTAAATTATCTTTCAATATAAAAGTTATATCAGTGATCTTATCAGTAAGATATTTATTAATATTTTCTATAATTAAATCTTTATAATTTTTTTCAATATGTTCTTTATATAAAAGGAATGGAATAATTAATCGTAAATTATTATTTTTGATATCTAAATATTCAATTGGAGAAAACCAAGTATTAAATGGTAAAGGATCTAAACTGTTTTTTATATCATTTAAAGTATTAGTCCAATTAGACTTATCATTCATTCATACCACTTCCCCTATAGCATTTTCTAAACTTAATTTTATTATAATACAATTTTATTAAAATTTAAATACAAAAATAATTATTAATATAGTTATTAACATACTTTTCAACCTATTTTTTTCTTTAACTATCTATTTTAACTGAGTTATTAACAAATTTCAACAAAAAAAAGTTAACAATATTAACAATTGTTAATTTATAGATTGTTAATATTGTTAAAATAGTTAAAAAGTCATTTTTATTTTTATAATAAAGCAATAATTATTAACAAAAATGTTAATAACCATAATTAATAACATAAATTTTATTGACAATTTTTAGATTATTTCTTATAATAATAACGAATAAGTTTGGAGGTGCAAGATGAAAAAAGGAACTTTTCAACCAAATAATCGTAGAAAGAGTAAAAAAAATGGCTTCTTTTCACGTATGAAATCAGGAATTGTTAACAAAAGAAGAGCAAAAGGAAGAAAAATATTATCAAAATAATGCCCACTTTTTATAAGTGGTTTTTTGATATTAGGAGGATTATTTTGAAAAAGAAAAATATAATTCAAAAGAGTAAAGACTTTGATCTTATTATAAAGAAAAAAAATGGAATTATTAATAGTACCTTTATTATTAATGAAGATAATAATAATGATAATATTGTTAAATTTGGTATAACTTTTACAAAAAAATTATGTAATGCTGTAACTCGTAATAAATTAAAAAGGCAAGTTAAAAATATTATTGATAAAAATAAAAATATATATGAAAATTCTAAAAATTATATTATAATAATTAGAAAGGGAGCACTTAATCTATCTTATTTTGAATTAGAGCAAGAGCTTATATCATTATTTAATAAATTAAAGGAGAAAAAAAATGAAAAAAATAACTAAATATTTTATATTGTTATTAACAATATTATCATTATGTGGATGTACTAAAGTATTAAAAGATGAAGAAGGAAAAGTAATAACTAATACAAAAACAGGACAAAATATTACTGAAAATATTTTATGTAAACCGACTAATAAAGATATAATAAAAATATATAAAGAAAATAATGTTGATTTATCAAAATTGTCCACTTGTTCTGATATGAAGATAACAGGAGAATATGAAGATATATGGAATAGTATATTTGTAAGACCGCTTGCTTGGTTAATTATAAATATAGGGAAATATGTAAATTCTACTGCTGTAGCAATAATAATTGTAACATTATTAATAAGGATATGCTTGTATCCTCTTACAAAAAAAACAGCAATGCAATCAGAAAATATAAAACAAGCTCAACCAGAAATAAATAAAATTGAAGCAAAATATAAAGATAAAACTGATACTGAATCTGCAACAAAAAAAGGTCAAGAAATGATGCTTGTTTATAAAAAATATAATATTAATCCTTTATCAGGATGTTTATTTTCTTTTATTCAATTACCACTTTTATTTGCTTTTTTAGAAGCAATTAACCGTGTACCTGCTATATTTGAAGAAACATTTTTAGGATTACAAATGGGGACAACTCCTTTTATTGCATTAAAAATGGGGGATTGGTACTATATAATATTAATAATTTTAATTATAGTAACAACTTATTTATCATTTAAATTAAATCAATCTTCCGCCACAACTCCAGAAGCTCAAAAACAGACTAAAATAATGATGTATTTTATGGTAGTATTTATTGGATTTGTTTCATTTTCCTTATCATCTGCAGTTGCAGTATATTGGATTGTATCATCAGGATTTACAATATTACAAAATTTAATTACAGATAAGTTTAAAAAAAAAAAATATTGAAATGAAGGTGAAATAAAATGGAAAAACAAATTTTCAGTGCAAAAACACAAGATGAAGCTAAAGAAGAAGCATTAAAAAAATTAAATTTAACAGAGCAAGATGTAATATTTATTGAAATAGAAGAAAAAAAATCATTATTTTCAAAGAAATGTGAAATTAGTGTTATAACAAAAGCTGATTTTGTTAAATTTATAAAAAATTTTATTACAAAAATAATAAATATGATTGGTTTAGAGTGTAATATTGAATTTAAAGTTCGTGATGATACATTATATTTTAATATAATTACTAATAATTCACCTCTTTTAATTGGGAAAAATGGTAAAAATATTGATGCTTTGCAGGCAATTATTAATCAGATGATTTTTAATGAAATTGGTAGTTTTATAAGAACTCAAATAGATGTTTCCGATTATAAAATAAAAAGGCAATCAAGGATTGAAAAGATGGCTAAGTATACTGCTAAAGATGTTGCAATGAGTAATTGTTGTATAAAATTAGAACCAATGAATTCTTATGAAAGACGAATTGTTCATAATATTTTAGCTAATAGTAAAGATGTAACCACTATATCTGAAGGAGAAGAACCAAATAGATATGTTATAATTAAACCCAAGGATGATAAATAATATTCGCTTTCAATAGGCAAAATTTAAAGGCTTAAATAGTCTTTTTTCTTGATATTTTAACTATTGTGTATTATAATGAAAGCGCTTATTTTTTATACGAGGAGGCATTTATGAATGATACAATTGCTGCAATAGCTACGACATTAGGTGTTGGTGCTATTTCAATTATTAGAGTTAGTGGGAATGAATCTATATCTATAGTAGATAAGATTTTTTCTGTGTCATTAAAAAATAAAAAAACTCACACTATTACTTATGGATATATAAAAGATAAAGATGAAATAATAGATGAAGTATTGGTTTCAATTATGCGCTCACCTAAAAGTTTTACTGTGGAAGATGTGGTAGAAATAAATTGTCATGGGGGAATTGCTACTACGAAAAAAATATTAGAATTATTATTGTTAAATGGATGCAGATTAGCAGAACCTGGAGAATTTACAAAAAGAGCCTTTTTAAATGGAAGAATTGATTTAACAGAAGCTTTAGCAGTAATGGATTTAATTAATGTAAAAAGTGAAAGTGCTAGAAAAATTGCCATAAACAATTTAAAAGGGAATACAAATTTAAAAATAAAAGAGTTAAGAAATAAACTTTTAGATATTATTTCTAATATTGAAGTAAATATTGATTATCCAGAATATCTTGATATAGAAGAAATGACTAAAGAAAAAATAGAATCTAACTTAACTTATTTAAAAGAAAATTTAATGCAAATAATTTCTAATAGTAAAAATTCCAAATTAATAAAAGATGGAATAAATATCGCAATTATAGGACGACCTAATGTTGGTAAAAGTAGTATTTTAAATAAAATTTTAGGAGAAGATAAAGCTATAGTAACTGATATTGCAGGAACAACAAGAGATGTAGTAGAAGGATCTATTATTATAGATAATATATTACTAAATTTTATAGATACTGCAGGTATTAGAATAACAAATGATGAAATAGAAAAAATTGGAGTTAATAAATCAATAGAAAACTTAAATAATGCTGATTTAATTTTACTTGTTTTAAATAATAATGAGAAATTAACCATAGAAGATACAAATTTATTGAGAAAAACAAAAGATAAAAGAAGAATAATAGTTATAAATAAAAATGATTTATTAAAAAAAATTTATATTAAAGAAAAAGATGTTATTTTTATTAATACATTAGATACTAAAGAAATACAAAAATTAATAATAAAAATAAAAGAAATGTTTAATATGGAATATTTAGAAACAAAAGATTTTAACTATGTATCAAATATTAATCAAATAAAAAAGTTAGAAGAAGCAAAACAAAGTTTAATTGATGTAGAAAATGGTTTAAAAAATAATTTACCAATTGATATGATTGAGATAGATTTAAAAAATATCTGGACAATTTTAGGAGAAATAATTGGCGAAACATATAATGATGAAATGTTAGATAATTTGTTTAAAAACTTTTGTGTTGGCAAATAATATTG
>CAZRBE010000005.1:0-9761 GCA_964598285.1 uncultured Mycoplasma sp. | reverse complement strand
AGAAGGAATATATATGAAATATGAAGTTATAGTAGTTGGTGGTGGGCATGCTGGATGCGAAGCGGCTCTTGCTTGTTCACGTATGGGGCATAATACTTTGCTTGTTACTGGCAATATAAAAAACATTGCCGATGCACCATGTAATCCCTCAATTGGGGGACCTGCTAAAGGTGTTATAGTAAGAGAAATAGATGCTTTAGGTGGAGAAATGGCTAAAAATACTGATAAAAGTCATCTTCAAATAAAAAGACTTAATACTAAAAAAGGACCAGCAGTTCAAGCTTTAAGAGCACAAATAGATAAAATTGTTTATCCGAAAAATATGTTAAATACATTACAAAATCAACTTAATTTAACTATAAAAGAAGCAATGGTAGAAGATTTAATTGTAAAAGATAACACAATTTATGGAGTGAAATTGGCAGATGAAACAGAAATTTTAGCCAATTCTGTTATTTTAACAACCGGAACTTATCTAAAAGGACAAATATTAAGAGGTTCAAGTAAACATTCTGGAGGACCTCACGGAGAAAAACCTTCCTTATATTTAAGTGACAAATTAAAAGAATTAGGTTTTACTATTCAAAGATTAAAAACTGGAACTCCTTCTAGAATAGAAAAATCATCTATTGATTATTCAAATTCTATTGCACAACCTGGAGATAATGAATTAATTACTTTTTCTTTTTGTAATAAAACTTATTATAAAATTGAAGATCAAGAAGATTGCTATTTAATATATACAACCCCTACTACACATGAAATTATTAGAAACAATTTAAAAAAATCAAGTATGTATGGTGGATACGTAGAAGGAATTGGGCCAAGATATTGTCCTTCCATTGAAGATAAAATAGTTCGCTTTGCCGATAAAGAAAGGCATCAATTATTTTTAGAGCCAGAAAGCAGATTTTATGATGATATTTATTTACAGGGATTTTCTACCAGTATGCCAGAAGATATTCAAGAATTAATGGTTCATTCGCTACCGGGATTAGAACATGCTAAAATATTAAAATATGCTTATGCAATTGAATATGATGCAATAGATCCTTTACAATTAAAAAGATCATTAGAAACCAAAGTAATAAATAATTTATTTACTGCAGGTCAAATAAATGGAACAAGCGGCTATGAAGAAGCAGCAGGTCAAGGTTTAATTGCGGGAATTAATGCTTCACTAAAATTAGAAGGAAAAGATCCTTTAATCTTAAAAAGAGATGAAGCATATATTGGAGTATTAATAGATGATTTAGTTACAAAAGGAACAAAAGAGCCATATCGTATGTTAACATCACGAGCAGAATATCGTTTGCTTTTAAGGGATGATAATGCCGATTCAAGGTTAACAGAATATGGAAAAAATATTGGGCTTGTTACTAAAAGTAATTACCAAAAATTTAAGTTAAAAGAAGAAAATATCCAAAAATTAACAAATTATTTAAAAAACAAATATATTAATCCTAAAAAAGATATTAATGAATATTTAATTGGACTAAATTCAACAGAATTAAAAAAGACTATATCATTATATGATTTATTGAAAAGGCCAGAAATAGAATATAAAAACATAGAAGAATTTATTGATCAAAGTTATGATGATGAAGTAATTAATGAAGTTGTTATAAATATTAAATATGAAGGTTATATTTTAAAAGAGCAAAGATTAGCCAAAAAAATGCAAGAATTAGAGGAAGTAATAATACCAGAAGACTTTGATTACGATAAAATTCACAATTTGGCTACTGAAGCAAGACAAAAATTAAAGAAAGTCTGCCCTACTTCAATTGGACAAGCAATGCGTATTAGTGGTGTTAATCCGGCTGATATATCTATATTGATGGTTGCTTTAAGGGGTAATAATGACAGAAGATGAATTTGTAATTGAAACAAAAAAACTTGGAATTAATTTAACTTTTGATATGCTACAAAAATTAAATAAGTATTATAACCTACTTATTTCTTATAATGAAAAAGTTAATTTAACTGCCATAACAGAAGAAAAAGATGTTTATTTAAAACATTTTTATGACAGTTTAACACTAGTAAAGGCTTATGATTTAAATGACAAACTTAAAATATGTGATGTTGGGACAGGAGCTGGATTTCCAGGAATTGTTTTAAAAATAGTATTTTCTAACCTATCCCTTACTTTAGTGGATTCACTAGATAAGAGAATTAATTTTTTGAATCAAGTTATAAAAGAATTAAATTTACATGATATAATAACAATCCATTCTAGAGCTGAAGATTTGAAATGTTTTGAATCTTTTGATATTGTAGTTTCTCGTGCTGTTGCAAAAACTAATATATTATTAGAATTAATTTGTAAACTTCCTAAAGTAAATGGATATGCAATATTTATGAAAGGATCTGCTGAAGAATTAAAAGACAGCAAAAATGCTATTGAAGAACTTAATTATAAAGTAATAAATATAATTAATTTTAAACTTCCAATAGAAAATAGTGAAAGAAATTTAATTAAATTACAAAAAATAGAAAAAACTAATAACAAATATCCAAGAGAATTTGCTAAAATTAAAAAAAAGCCGTTGTAAAAATGGTTTTTTTAATATATAATGATAATATAGGTTGATTATATCAAAGAAGAATAAAGAAGAATTGAAAGAGGGAATTTTTATGGACTTAGAAAAAGAAGTATTTGAAATAGCACTTACAGATGTTGTGCCTAATAGGTTTCAGCCAAGAGAAAAATTTGAAGAAGAAGATTTAAGTGAATTAGCACAGTCTATAAAAGAACATGGTGTTATTCAACCCATTATTGTTAGAAAAATTGGTGATAAATATGAAATTGTTGCAGGAGAAAGACGTTTTCGTGCTTCACAGCTAGCAGGAAAAACTACAATTCCGGCTTTAATCAGAAATATAGATGATAGAGAGTCTGCAAAGATTGCTCTTTTAGAAAACTTACAAAGGAAAAATTTGACAGCTATAGAGGAAGCTAGAACTTATCAAACAATTTTAAAATTGGATAATTTAACTCAAGAAGAATTAGCTAATAATTTGGGGATATCACAACCAGCTGTTGCTAACAAGTTGAGACTTTTAAATTTAATTCCAGAAGTACAAGAGGCTCTACTTAGTGAAAAAATTTCTGAAAGACATGCTAGAAGTTTGTTAAATATAGCTGATCCAGCAAAACAAAAAGAAATGTTAAATAAAATAATATTGCAAAGATTAACAGTAAAACAATTAGATGATATTATTGCTCAAGAAACTGGTGTTCCAGTAGAAACACAAAATGATGAAAATAAAATTGTCGAATCCACTACTCTAAAATCTGTGGATTCTTCAACCACTTCTAATTTAGATATAACTAAATTTATAAATGAAAATGAGCAAGTGAATAATAACATTAGCAAAGAAGATTTTATTGATCCAAGAACTATTGGACCTACTATTACAGAAAATCAATCCGAAGAACCTCCTGTTAAAAAAGAATCTATTGCTATTAAAGAAACTCAAAAGCCAATAAATAGACATATATTTGATGGATTAAGAAGGGACGAAGTAGACCAAAATGTTCAGCAAATAAATAATGACTTTCAAACTCCTCAAGACAGATATAAGGATATTTTAGAAAATACATTTATTCCAACTCCAACAGAAGTTATAAAAGCCAAAGAAGTTAGTGAGCATCCTCTTCCTAAATATCAAGGTCCTAAATATGACTATCCAAATATTCCTATGGAAGATCCAAACGATGAACATAAATATTCAACATATAATATTCTTGAACCAATTCTAGAAGAAAAAAAATCAACTGAAGAAGAACTAAAACCTAACATTTCTTCAGTAGTACCTATTATTAAGGAAGAAAAAAAAGAAGTTTCCCCTACTACAGCATTTAATGCAAATCCTTCAACTAATTTTACCAATGATATATATGATATGAGATTTGCTATTAATAATTTTAGGCAAGCTATTCAAAATACTGAAAAGTTTGGTTTTAAAATTGATGTAGAAGAATTTGATTTTGATAATGTTTATCAAATTGTTATAAAAATTGATAAAAAATAATTTATAAACTATTGATTATTGTTGAAAAATTTTCAATAGTTTTTATAATTGGTTAAATCCTTTACTTTAAATATAACTTATAACTTTTTTATTAAAAAGTATAAAAGATACTTTCAAAATATCTTATTTTTTGGTACACTATAAATAGTCAAAAAAAAGAAGTGGGAGTAATCAAAATGGGAAAAGTAATATCATTAATTAATCAAAAAGGTGGCGTAGGAAAAACAACAACAAGTATTAATCTTGCTGCTTCTCTTGCTATATTAAATAAAAAAATTTTGCTTGTGGATTTAGATCCACAATGTAATGCAACAACTGGAATTGGTATAAATAAAGGAGATATTGAAAAAAGTATTTATAATGTTTTAAACAATACTAGTGAAATAGAAGATGTAATAATAAAAACAAAATATAAAAATTTATATGTTTTGCCAGCAAATATTAATTTAGCAGGTATTGATATTGAAATAAGAGATAATAGTAGAAATGATTCATCTTATCTTCAAGCAGAGCAGTTAAAAATTCATATTAATAAAATAAAAGATAATTATGATTTTATAATAATAGATTGCCCTCCGGCACTAGGAATAATTACAACAAATGCTTTAACATCTTCTGATTCTGTTATAATACCAGTTCAGTGTGAATTTTTTGCACTAGAAGGCATTACTCAATTGCTAAAGGCAATTATGTATACAAGAGAAAATTTAAACCCAGAATTAACAATTGAGGGGGTATTGCTTACAATGTTTGATGCCAGAACTAATATGAGTATTGAAGTAGTTGAAGAAATTAGAAAATATTTTAAAGATAAGGTGTATAATACAATTATACCAAGATTAATTAGGCTAACAGAAGCTCCATCACATGGCAAGCCAATTATAGTTTATGATCCAAAAAGTAGAGGCTCAGAAGCTTATTTAAATTTAGCAAGAGAGGTGATAGAAAATAATGCAAGAAATGAATAAAAGAAAAGCATTGGGAAGAGGATTAGAAGAATTATTTAATATTGAAGATGTAAATTATAGTAATCTTGAAGAAAAAATAATGGAAACAGTAAAAATTGATGAGGTAAAAGAACTAAAAATATCAGAACTTAGAACTAATCCATATCAACCTAGAAAAATATTTGATGAAACAGCATTAGATGAGTTGGCACAATCTATAAAAGATCATGGAGTTTTTCAGCCCATAATTGTTAAAAAAAGTATTAAGGGATATGAAATTGTTGCCGGAGAAAGACGTTATCGTGCTTCAATTATTGCAGGTAAAGAAACAATTCCTGCGATAATAAGGGATTTTACGGATGAAGAAATGATGGAAATAGCTATTTTAGAAAATTTACAGAGAGAGAATTTAAATGTAATTGAGGAAGCCAATGCTTATAAAAATTTAATGTATAAGTTGAATTTAACTCAGGATCAAGTAGCAAAAAGAGTAAATAAAAGTAGAAGCCATATTACTAATATTATAGGTTTATTGACTTTGCCCGAAGAAGTTAAAAAATTAATATCTCAAAATAAAATTACAATGGGACATGCTAGGGTATTGTCAAAATTAGATGATAATAATAAAATAATAGAATTATCAAATAAAGTTGTAAAAGAAAATTTGAGTGTAAGAAGCCTTGAGGAATTAACTGCTAATGGTACTATTCCAAGAAAACATAAAATTGAAAGAACAATAAAATCAAGAGAGTATATAGAAATAGAAAAAGAATTATCAGATTTTTTAGGAACTAGAGTAAAAATATCCAATAAAAAGATAATTATTAATTATGAGAATAGTCAAGACTTAAATCGTATATTAGAAACAATGAATTATGATAAGTAGGTGAAAGAATGAATGATTTAATTAATAAGATAATAAAGTTTTTTGTTCAGCCCCAACTTTATTTAGCTATTATTTATGTAATTGTAGCAATAATCATTTTTTTAATTATAAAAGAAATTATAAATAAAAATAAGTTAAAAAACAAGAGACAAAAAACAATTCAAAAATTATTGATAAATATTATAAAATATGTAATTATTGTGATAACAATTATTGCTTGTTTAGATGTTATAGGAATAAATGTCACATCTTTTGTAGCTGGTTTGGGAATTGTAGGAGTAGTGGTAGGACTTGCTTTGCAAGATATTATGAAAGATGCATTATCAGGAACTTTTATTATAATTGGAGATCAGTTCGATATTGGAGATACAGTAGAAATAAACGGATTTTTAGGGAAAGTTATATCTCTAGGAATAAAGACAACATATTTGGAAGATTCATTAGGCAGAATTAAGATAATATCAAATAGAAATATTTCAGAAGTAATAAATTATTCAAAAAATAACAATGTCGCAGTTATTGATATTCCAATTTTGTATGAAGAAAATGAAGAAAAATTACAAAAAATATTTAAAAATATAATTTCTAGATGTCAAAAAGAAATAGAAGAAGTAATTGGAGAAGTTGAGGTAACAGGAATTGAAAGTTTTAATAGCAATTGTGTTCTTTATAAATTAACTGCAGTTGTAAGACCAACTATTGCCAAAAAAGTAGAAAGACAAATGAGAATGATCACTAAAGAAGAATTTGAAAAAAACAAAGTTTTAATTGTTCATAGTAAGTAGGGAGTTATGGAAAAGTTTAATTATAAAATAGGAACAAAAGTAGTAATGAAAAAAGAACATCCTTGTAAAACAAATTTATTTGAAATAGTAAGAGTTGGAGCAGATATAAAAATAAAATGTATTAATTGTAATAGAATAATTTTAATGCCAAGGATAGACTTTAATAAGAAATTAAAAAAAATAGTGGAGGAGTAAGTATATGGCTAAATCAAAATTAAAAAAATTTTTTTTGCATCCTGCAACAACTTATATATTGCTTATTGTAATTACGGTAATATTAAGCTTAATTTTATCAATATTTGATGTATCAACCACTTATAGCAGTATTAATTATTCAAGTAATCAGCTAGAAAAGACTATAGTAAGTGTAAATAATATGTTTAGTTATGATGGTATGAAATATATTATTAGTAAAGCAGCAACAAATTTTATATCATCTACTACACTAAGTACTTTAATTATTACATTAATAGGATTAGGAATTGCAGAATCAACTGGTTTTATTCAAACATTTATGAAAAAGAGATTAATAAAATTAAATCCTAAATTAATAACATTTTTTTTGTTCTTAATAGCTGTATTTTCAAGTATTGTTAATGAGGTTGGATATGCTATACTTATTCCTTTAGGAGCTTTATTATTTTTATTTAATGGAAGAAATCCTCTTGCTGGAATAGCGGCATCCTTTGCAGGAGTTGCTTTTGGTTATAGTATAAGTTTTTTTGTAGGAACAATGGATATTAATTTATTGCCTTATACTACAAGCGCTGCAAATTTAATCGATAAAACATATTATGTTAGAATGACATCTAATTTATTTATAATGATAGTATCATGTATTATTTTAGCAATAGTAGGAACATTTATTACTGAAAGGTTTGTAGTAAAGAAATTAGGAAGATATGTTTTAAAAACAAGAGATGAATTTGGTGAAACTAAAGAGATAGAATATCTTGATTTACAATACGAAGAACAGAAAAAAATAAAAGAGGAAAATGCAGAGAAAAAGGGATTAAAATATGCCCGTATTGCTGCTATAATAGGCTGTATTATTTTTATTTATATGATAATTCCTGGACTTCCTTTATCTGGGATGTTATTAGATTTAGAAGAAGAAGCTTATGTTGATCAACTTTTTGGGAATAATTCTTATTTTCAAGATGGTTTTACTTATATGATGTGTTTGTTATTTTCTATAGTGGGAATTTTCTATGGAATTGGTTCAAAATCAATAAAAAATGACAAAGAATTATTTTTAAAATTAGGAGAAAAGTTTTCTGAAATAGGATTATTAATAGTGTTGCTTTTCTTTTCAACACAATTTATTGCTATATTTAAAGAGTCAAATATTGGAACAGTAATAGTAGCTTTTTTGTCTAATGTTTTGAAAGCATTGCCATTAACTGGTATTTTATTAATATTAGCATCTGTCATTATTATTGCTTTATCAAATATATTTATGACTTCATCAGTATCAAAGTGGGCAATATTTGCTCCAGTTATGGTACCAATGATGATGCAATTAAATATAAATCCTGCCTTTTCTCAATTTGTTTTTAGGGCTGGAGAATCAATGACTAATGGGATTACAACTTTGTTACCTTATTTTGTTGTATATCTTGGTTACTTAAATATTTATAATAAAGATAAAGAAAAACCAATTAGTATTGGAAAAAGTATTTCTATTATGAAGCCATATTTTATAGGACTTTCTCTTACTTGGTTGTTTATAATTATAATGTGGTATATAATAGGTTTACCTTTAGGACCAAATGTTTATCCAACATTATAATAATAAAAGGAGGGATTATTTTGGGATTGAAAGCAGGAATAGTTGGATTGCCAAATGTTGGTAAATCAACTTTGTTTAATGCTATAACAAAAAAGCATATTTTAGTAGCTAATTATCCATTTGCTACAATTGATCCAAATATAGGAATAGTTACAGTTCCGGATGCTAGAATGCAAAAATTAGAAGGAATATATATACCAGAAGAATTAAAACCAGCAACAATAGAATTTGTTGATATTGCAGGGATAGTAAAAGGAGCATCAGTTGGAGAAGGGTTAGGAAATAAGTTTTTATCTCATATAAGAGAAGTCGATGCTATTGTGGAAGTTGTTAGGTGCTTTGATGATAAAGAAATAATCCATGTTGATGGAAATGTTGATTCCGTAAGAGATGTGGAAGTTATTAACTTAGAGCTTTCTTTAGCGGATTTAGAAATAATAACTAATCGTATTGATAAAATTAAGACAAAAGCAAAGACAACAAAAGAAAAAGAAACTATTTTAGAATATGAATCATTGACAAAGGCCAAAGAAAATTTAGAAAAAGGCATTCCATTAAGAATGGTTAATTTTACAAAAGAAGAATTATTTTGTATTAAATCATTTAACTTTTTGACTTTGAAACCACATATTTATTTGGCAAATATTTCGGAAAATGAAATAGGTAAAGAAAATGATTATATTAAAAAATTAAATGATTATGCTAGTAAAGAAAATGCTAAAGTTATTGAAGTATCTGCAAAAATAGAAAGTGAATTATCTGAATTAGAGGATTCTTTAAAGTTTGAATACTTAAAAGAATTAGGTATTGATAAATCAGGACTTGATAAGTTAATTGAAGCTACATATGATTTATTAGGATTAAAGACATATTTTACATGTGGACCTAAAGAAGTTAAGGCCTGGACATATAAAAATGGGATGAATGCTAAAGAATGTGCAGGTATAATTCATAGTGATTTTGAAAAGGGATTTATCAAAGCCGAAGTAATATCATACAAAGATTTGATAGAATCAGGCAATGAATTAAAGGCTAAAGAAAATGGAAAATTTCGTATTGAGGGCAAAGAATATTTAATGCAAGATGGAGATATATGTCATTTTAGGTTTAATTTATAGATAATAAAAATGTTGATTAATTTCAATGTTTTTTTTATAATTTTTATTTTATTATATATTATATATAAACAAGGAGGAACACGCTATGAAATTATTAAAAATATTTGATCATGAGTATAAAGAATTAAAAAGATTTGAACAAATTGCTAATGAAATAGATTCATTAGAGGAAGAATATAAAAAATTAAGTGA
>CAZRBE010000004.1:0-19041 GCA_964598285.1 uncultured Mycoplasma sp. | reverse complement strand
TCCTCCACTACGATAAACATCTATTTTTAAATCTGTAGGATTAATATTTATTTCAACATCTGTCATTTCTGGCAAAACTACTACTGTCGCGGTAGATGTGTGTATTCTTCCATTTGATTCAGTTGAGGGTATTCTTTGAACTCTGTGAGCTCCACTTTCATATTTTAGTTTGGAAAAAACATTTTTTCCTTTAACCATAAATTCTATCTGAGAATATCCTCCGCTTTCACCTTCAAGAGCATTAATTATTTCAATATTCCATCCTTCTTTTTCAAAATATTTTTGGTACATACGGAAAAGATCTCCTGCGAAAATATTTGCTTCATCTCCTCCAGCAGCACCCCTTATTTCCATAATTACATTTTTTCCATCACGAGGGTCTTTTGGTAAAAGCAAAATTTCAAGCTCATTTTCTAAATTATTTTTTTCACTCTCTAATATATTTAATTCTTCTTTTGCTATATCTTTCAATTCATTATCTTTCAATAATTCTTTATCTTCATCAATTCTTTGTAAAATATTTTTATATTTTTTGTAAATAATTATAGTGTCTTCTAATAAACTTGATTGTTTAGAAACCTCTGTCAAAAGATTAATATTATTCAATACCTCATCAGTTGTCATTTGTTCTTGTAATTCATTATACCTTTTCAACATCTCTTCTAACCTGTCTATCATAATTACTTACCTCTTTTCTATTTTATACATTATTCAGTTCTATCTATTTCATCTTCATCTACTACCACTAAATCTTTATAATCATCAGTAATATTTTCATCTTCTTCGTCTTTATTTAAATCATAAATATCCTTATCTTCTGATTCCTCCAAATCATCACCATCATCATTTACTATTTCTTCAGATTCTATATCATCTAAATCTTCATAATCATCATCTAATCTTAAATGTTTAAGTGGATGATTTTCTTTTAAATCCCAGCCACCATTATCAAGTAAAATAAATCTTTTGTCAGTCACTAAAGCAGTATAAAAATCCCCAATTTTATTTTCATATGCATTAGATGATAATTCTAATAAATTACATATTTTTTTAAATAATTCTAAAGTTGTCTGTCCTGATGAATCTTTTAAGATAAGTTCTGCAATGTCTACGTAAGACATAAGTTCTAATTCTTCTTTTGTATAATTTTTCATTAATTACATCCTTTCTGGGCTATTTATTCCTATTAATTTCAAAGCATTAAAAATAGTTATTTTAACTGCTTTTATTAATAATAATCTTTCATTTGTATATTTTATATCATCAGTAATTATTTTTTCCTTTGCATAATAACTATGGAATAAACTAGCAAGTTCATAAGCATAATTAGTAATTAAATGAGGTTCACACTTTGTAGCGCTTTTTTCTACTACTTGTTTAAACTCATCTAATTTTTCTAAAACATTATATGCTTCTTCGCTTGTAATTGTTTCAAATTTATAATTTTTTACATACTTAATTTCTTTATTTTTTAAAATAGAACATATTCTTGCATGAGCATATTCTATGTAATAAACAGGATTGTCGTTTGACTTTTCTATAGCCAAATCAACATCGTAATCCATCATAGTGTCTATACTTCTAGCTACAAAAAAATATCTAATAGCATCAACTGAAGTTTCTAAAACTAAATCTTTTAAAGTAATGGTTTGCCCTGTCCTTTTAGATAACTTATATTCACTTCCGTTTTTAATTGCTCTAACCATTTGGACTAAAAATATGTCTAATTTTTTGCTATCTCCTCCAAGCATTGAAACAGAGGCTTTTAAACGATCTACATATCCATGATGATCAGATCCCAAAACATCAATCAGCTGATCAAATCCTCTATTTAATTTATCTAAATGATATGCTATATCAGGCATTAAATAAGTATAACTTTTGTCATTTTTTACAATAACTCTATCTTTTTCATCTCCAAAATCACTTGTTTTTAAATAAATAGCATCATCTTTTAAATAAGTATAGCCTAATTCTTCTAATTTATGATAAGCATTATCTACTAAATTATTATCTCTTAATTTTTGCTCACTAGTCCAAACATCAAATTTAACGTTTATTTCTTCTAAATCACTTTTTATTCTACCTAAAAACTTAGTTAAACCTAAATTTTTAAAGAACTCAAGTTGGCAATTTAAATATGTATTTTTTCCTTTTTCATACAAAGACTTTGCTATATCTATTATTTCTTGTCCATAATAATAATCTTCTTTCATTTCAAACTTTTCACCACAAATTTCTTTATATCTTTCTTGTATAGATAAAGCCATATTGGTCATTTGATTTCCTGCATCATTTATATAGTATTCTTTTGTAACATCATACCCAGAAAATGCCAAAATATTACCTAAGCTATCTCCAAAACATGCTCCCCTAGCATGACCTAAATGAATTATACCTGTAGGATTTATACTAGCAAATTCCACATCTATTTTTTTATTATTACCAATATTATTTTTTCCATAATCATTTTCTTCTTCTAATATTATTCCAATATTGTCAAGTAAATAATTTTTATTAACAAAAAAGTTAATAAATCCTGGTGTAACAACTTCTATTTTTAAAATAAAATCACTATTAATATTTTCTTTAATAAAATTAGCAATCTCTAATGGGGATTTACCCAATTTTTTACATAACTTCATAGCAATATTGCTAGAAAAGTCTCCATGTTCTTTAAGGTTTGGCTTTTCAATATTAATTTCATCTAAAGATATGTTAACATCAAGACTATCTTTTATTAATTTCTTCAATTTATATGATGCATCCATTATTTAAAACCTCCAACTTATATTTATTAATTTAAATAGGATAAGGAAAAATTAAAATTTTCTTCATTTATTTGATAACCAATTATAACTTTATTTTTATTCAATTGCAATACCTTTATTAACAAATCAATATGAAGTTTCGTATTTGTAGTTTTAAGTAAATAATCACAATATTTATCCTTAAAATTTAATAAATTTATAAATTCTCCATTTTCTCTTTTAAAAATAAGATTTTGAAAATCAAATTCATAATTAATATTATTATATAAAAATAATAAACAATTATTTTTTATTTCTCCTTCTGTCTCAATAATAAAATCATTAATTATTAAATGTACTTTTTTTATAAATATCACCTCAATAACAATTACAAATTATAACACAAATTATCTAAAAGACACATATTTTTTATTATTTTTTTCATACTAATTATGTATTTAGGAGAAATTCATGAAAATAGTAAAAAATATTATAAAAATTGTTATTATTTTATTTTTTTTGTTTACATTTTTTAACTTATTTGGAACAGTTTATTCTTTTATAGTACCAAAAATTGATATTAAAAATGCTAATAGTTTTTCTTTATATGATATAAATGGAAAATTAATATATTATGGAAGTAGCACTAATGATGATAATTGGGTTAATTTAAAAGATATGGGAGATTTAGTTGTTAAAGCCACAGTGTCTGTAGAAGATAAAAATTTTTATAAACATAATGGGTTTAATTACTTAAGAATTTTCAAAGCCTTATATGAAAATGTTAAATCAGGAAATATAGTTCAAGGTGCTTCTACAATAACACAACAATATGCTAAAAATTTATTTTTACCTTTTGATCAAACATGGAAAAGAAAATGGCAAGAAATGTGGATTACTTTTTCTCTAGAATATAACTATACTAAAGATGAAATAATTGAAGGATATTTAAATACTATAAACTATGGTCATGGTAATTATGGAATATCCAATGCTGCAAGTTATTATTTTAATAAAGATGTAAAAAATTTATCATTAGCAGAAATTTCTATAATTGTAGGAATCCCAAATTCCCCTAGCAATTATTCTCCATTATCAAACTATAAACTAGCTAAAGAAAGACAACAAATTGTTTTAAGTAGAATGTATAATAATAAATATATAACAAAAGAAGAAATGGAAGAAGCTTATAATGAAGAATTAACTTTTTATGGTAAAAAAGATGAATTTAATTTAACAACTCTTTCATATTTTAAAGACGCCGTTATGAAGGAATTAGAATCTATAAATTCTATTCCTGACAACTATATGGAAACAAATGGTATAAAAATATATACCACTTTAGATCTAGAAGCACAAGAATCTTTAGAAAAAAGTATTACAAATAATATAGTAAATGAAGAAATTCAAACAGCTAAAATATTGATGGATACTAATAACGGAGCAATATTAGGCCTAATCGGAGGTGTTAATTATGAAAAATCAACTTTTAATAGAGCTACAGATTCAATAAGACAACCAGGTTCTACTATAAAACCTTTTTTATATTATAAAGCTTTAGAAAATGGATTTACCGCTAGTAGCACATTCTTAAGTAGCAAAACAACTTTTAATTTTAGTGATAAAGACTCTTATTCACCATCAAATTCAGGAAATATTTATGCAAATAAAGAAATAACAATGGCTACTGCAATTGCTTACTCTGACAATATTTATGCTGTAAAAACTCATCTGTTTTTAGGAGAAGATGAATTAGTTAATATTTTAAAAAAAGTAGGAATAACTACTACACTTGAACCAATACCATCACTTCCATTAGGAAGTAATGAAATAAATATTATAGAATTGACAAGTGCTTATGCAACTTTAGCAAACCAAGGATATAGGGTAAATCCACATCTAATAACAAAAGTAAAAACAAATGATGATAAAACTATCTATAATTTTAAAGAAGAAAAAGAACAAATATTAGATTCAAGTTTAACATTTATTGTAAGTGAATTATTGACTGGATCTTATGATAGTAACTTAATTGATTATGCTTACCCAACTTGTATAAATATTTTATCTAATTTAACAAATAAATATGCTTTAAAAAGTGGTAGTACCGATACTGATGCTTGGGTAGTTGGTTATAATAAAGATATTGTGTTAACTACTTGGGCTGGATATGATGATAATAAAAAAATCAATAGTACTATTGTTGCATCTAACAAAAAATCTTGGGCTACTGCTATGGAAACATATTTAAAAAACAAAAAAAGCAATTGGTATACCATCCCAAATGATGTAGTGGGAGTATTAGTTGATCCAATAAATGGAAATATAGCCACTGAAAAAAGTAAAAATAAAAAAATTCTGTATTACATAAAAAATACAGAACCAAATATAACAAATAATTTACCTTTACTAGAATAAATTGTTTTGTTCTATTTCACTTAAATCTTTAATTATAATTACCTCATCACCAGTTTTCAATAAATTACTATTAGCATCATCTGTATCTAAATGTAATTCAAAATTATAATTATCTCCTAATTTTAAATAAACATTATCTAAAATAGCACCTTTTTCATTTACAATACATATCTTATATTTTAGATCATATAAATTATATTTTTTTTGTTCTTCATAATTAATATGAATATGTCTTTTAGGAATAATACAGCAATTTTTAGTTATAATGTTTTCATCATTAATAATAGTAATAGTGGCAGCATTATCTAAATCTCCTGATGTTCTAATTGGAGCATCAATTCCTAACTTATAACAATCAGTTTTAGATACTTCTACTTGAGTATATTTTCTTAATGGCCCAATTAATCTAACATTTTCTATAATACCTTTAGGTCCTTTTATAGAAACAACTAAATTACTAGCAAACTCTCCTGGTTGATTTAAATAATTTCTAACTGATAATTCTTGTTTGTCAAAAAGATTATTAAAATCTTCTTCTGTTAAATGAATATGTCTATTAGACACTCCAACTTTCACCTTCATAAATAACATCTCCATCTACTAATAAATATAACATAAATTAATAATTTTTTCTAATTTTTCCATAAATTTACTAATAAAATAAAAATATTTTACATATATTTTATTAGTTTTAGAAAGGATGGTTTTTATGAACAATGGATATTATAATCCAAATTTCCCAAGTGCTATTAATCCAACAAATGAATCTTTAGAGGATTTGCCTTTTGAACAATCTTATGTTGAAAACATTTTAAGATTAAATAAAGGTAAAGTTGCCAGTTTTTATTTATCTTTTCCTGATTCTAATGAATGGAGAGATAAAATATTTACTGGTGTTGTAGAACAAGCTGCTAGAGATCATGTTGTAATAAGTGATCCAAAAACAGGAAAATGGTACATTTTACTTTCAATTTATATTAACTTTATTGTTTTTGATGAAAAAATAAATTATAAAGTAATTTAACTTCTTGATGTTAAAGAAGTTTTTTGATATAATTTTCATTGTATGTGTATAGGATGGTGATATGATGTTAAAATATATAATTATCATAATTGTATTAATAATTATATTTATTGTATTATATATCATAGATAATTATAAAAAGATTAAAGAATTAGAAAAAAACATAAATATTTCATTAGATAAAATTAAGGAATTGTTAATAAAAAAAGAAGATTTATTAGAAAAAATTGTTAAAGATACCAAAGTAAAAGAGTTAAAAGTATTAATAAAAATAAAAGATGATGAAGATATTTTTGAATTAGAAAAAACATTATATGATGTTAGATGGAAATTAAATACATTAGTAAATGAAGAAAAATATAAACCAATAAAAGAATTTCTAGATTATTATAATAACTTAAATACTGTAGAAGAGTCTTTAGAGGGTTTGAAAGATTATTATAATAGTAAAGTTTTAATATATAATGAAAAATACTTAAATAAATTATTTAAAAATATATATAAATTACTAAAACTAGAACAAAAAAAATCTTTTAAATTAAGAAAAATCGATGATTATAATATATTAAGAAATTAATCCAATTTAAAATTAACTGGATTAATTTTTTTTGATTGCAAAAAATTGTTTGCTTTAGAAAAAGGTTTACTACCAAAAAAACCATAGTTACAAGAAAAAGGAGATGGATGTGATCCCATTATAATAAAATGATTAGCATTAGTTATTAAATCTTTTTTACTTTTAGCATAATTACCCCAAAGAATAAATACAACTGGTGTTGTTTTTTCATTTATTTTTTTTATAACAGCATCTGTAAATGTTTCCCATCCATATTTTTTATGAGATAAAGGTTTATCTTTTTCTACAGTTAAAATACTATTTAAAAGAAGAACTCCTTCTTCTGCCCATTTTATTAAACAACCAGAATGAGGAGGATTATAACCCAAATCACTTTTCAATTCTTTAAAAATATTTTGAAGTGATGGGGGCATTTTTACCCCATCTTGAACAGAAAAAGATAAGCCATGAGCTTCCCCAACACCATGATAAGGATCTTGTCCAATTATAACAATTTTAATATTATCATAAGAAGTATATTTAAATGCATTAAAAACATCTTCTGCTTTTGGAAAACAAATGTGTAATTTATACTCATTTCTTATATCAGAAACTAATTTTTTAAAATAATCTTTTTGATATTCATCTTTTAATATTTCATCCCATCTTTTTGTTATCATATATTAATTCCTTTACTTATATGCCCATATTTTTTATTAACATCATAAAAAAACATTCAAACCTATGCTATATATTGTAATACTTTTTTTATTCCCAAACAAGTTATTAAAAAGCACATAAATATAAAATTGATTACTAACAACAACAATGCAAGTAAAATTATGTCAATAAAAACAAATTATTTTATATATTTTTAAGTTTTATTCTAATTTTGTAATTATATTGTCAATTAATGGAACTAATAAAAGAAAAAATATAATTATTTATTTATTATAATTATTTTTTTTCTCAATTTATATATAGCATACAAATTTATTAAAAATAAAATTACTATACAAACGTCTATTATATTCCAAATTATAAAAGAGGGAAATATTCCTCCAAAAAATAAAATAATTAGAGACAATACTTTAAATAAAGAAATGATCCATTTATTAGTAATAAATAATTTTAAATTACTTTCACAATAATAGTAACCTGTTATGATAGTAGAAAAAGCAAAAAAGATTATTAATGTTAATAACATAATTTTACCAAAATTACCAAAATGAAAAGAAAAAGAAAATGAAGTTAACTCAATACCATTTATATTTATTAAATTGAAATTTTCATAATTACTAAAATAAATAATAATACCTGTTATCGTGGCAATAACGATATTAATAAAATAGGTACTAATTATTCCAATATATCCTTGTTGTGTAGCATCATTTGATGAAGTTGCACCTGATGCAATAGCACCAGTGCCTAAACCCGCCTCACTAGAAAAGATACTTTTTTGAATACCAATTAAAAATGATCCGCCAATTAATGATTGATAATTAAAGGCATTAGTTATAACATCTTTAAAAAATAGTGATAAATCATTTATATTTAAAATTACAACAATTAATCCTAATATTAAATATATAATAGACATTAATGGCACTATTTTATTGCATAGATTAGATATAGATTTTAATCCTTTAAAAATAAAATAGGTAGAAAATAATATTACTATAAAGGAAATATAAATATTTGAAATATTATAATTAATGTTAATAAGTTTAGTAATAGTGTTATTTTGAATTGTTAAAAATCCAACTAAATAAGTAAATATGAGTATTATGGCATAGCAAAGAGATAGTGTTTTATTATTTAATCCCTTTTTTATATAATAAGACGGCCCTCCTTTATAGAAACTATTATCTTTTTCCTTATAAATTATTGCTAAATAATTTTCTAAGAAACTAAAAATAGATATCAAAAAAGTAAATATCCAAATCCAAAAAAGACTACCTATCCCTCCATAATATATTGCAAATGCTATCCCTGATAATGAACCAATACCAATTTTAGATGCTAAAGATATAAATAAAGTATCAATACTTGATATTCCATTAATATTTTCTTTTTTTAATAATGTTTTAACGATGTTTTTTATATTGAATTGAGGCAATTTTAACTTTATAGAAAAATAAATAGAACTATATAGAATTATTATTATAAAAATTAACCAAAAAATATTACTAACAATTTTAATATTAATCACCATTATATTATATTAAAAAATATATCATTTATTATGATATATTTCTTACCTACACTTGAATATTTTTTATTGCTTCTTTTTGCTTAGCGATATATATATTAACTTTGAAATGGTTTTTTAACACCATATGTTCTGCTTCTTCATAAGCCAATTCTGGAGTATTATTATTTTCACTTAAATGGGCTAATATTATATTAGTAGTATTATTGCCAATTAATTTAGATAAATATCTACAACAATCTTTATTAGACAAATGCCCATTATCACTTAATATTCTTTGCTTTAAATAAAAAGGATATTTACCATTCATTAACATATCAGTATCATGATTACTTTCAATTATATAAGTATTTTTATCAGAAATAATGTTTAATATTTTTTTATTTATATAACCAGTATCAGTTATATAAACTAATTCATTTTTTGTATTAATATCCTTAATTAAAAATCCGACACAATCACTATCATGAGATAAATTAAAACTTGTTATAATTATATTATCTACTAATAACTGTTCTCCTAAATAAGTTGTTTCAAAATTATCATTATTTATTAAATCAGGATTTCTAGTATAAATAATTGGATTATATGTCTTATAAATTTTTTTTAATCCACTAGTATGGTCTGTATGACTATGAGTAACCAATATAATGTCAATTTTAGTATTTTTTTTATATTTTTCTAGTTCCTTTAAAGTAATACCAGCATCTATTAAAATATTCAAGTTAGTTAATTCTAACAAGGTTGCATTACCTTTAGAACCACTTTTTAATATACTTACTATCATTGATATAACTGTAATGGATTAAAGGTATTTCCATTATAAGAAGTTACAAAATGCAAATGACATCCAGTAGAATAACCTGTTGTTCCCATTTTTCCAATTACTTGCCCCATTTCTACAGCTTGACCTGTATTAACATATCCTTTATTTTGCAAATGGGCATACCAAGTAATATATCCATTATTGTGATTAATAACAATATAATATCCTAAACTATCGTTATATGTAGCTTTTAGTACTGTTCCATCATTAGCAGCATAAATTGGAGATCCACAACCAGTACCTGTTATATCTATAGCAGCATGATATCTAGTATATCCTAATGAAGAATCCCATCCATACCTTGTACTCAAATAATATCCTGATCTAGTTGGCCATGCCCAAATTCCAGTATTACCAACCATATATTCTGTTCTATTACCGGTTTTAACTATCCTATTAATTGTAGCTTTTGTTTCTATTGAAGAAATAGAAAGGGCATTCGTTACAGTTCCATTTTCTCTTTGAACTTTCATAGTAACTAATTGTTCTCCATTTTGACCAGATTGTATGACTTGACTATAACCTACATAAAATGAGGAATCTTCTATAATTTCTGTTTTATATTTTATTTCTTGATATTCCACTTCTGTTGATTCTTCTACTAATGTCAAAATAGGATTAACTGGATCTACTATTACTTTTTGTCCTACAAAAAGTAAAGTATCAGAGCTAGGAATATCACGATTAGCAATTAAAAATTCACTAACATTTAATTCGTTTTTTTCTGCTATATCTGAAATAGTATCGCCAAATCTAACTTCATAAATGTTTTGACTTGAAGTTGTACTATACAATAAATATCTTGCTAAAGTTTTACTATCTGTAAATATTTTTTCTGTAATAGATATATGAGCATGTTTAATATAAATATCATCTTTTATATAAACATTTTCAATTCTTGTGCCTTCTTCCATATCTTTAATAGTTTCTTGTCTTTCCTCTAAATAGGAATTATAACTTTCTTCATTTATAAATGCCAAAATAGTACTATTTATGGCATCTGTAAATATTTCTTTGTTAAGAGTATAAATTTTTAATGATTCTTTTGAAACATCTTGAGATGAATTGCCAGTTTCTGTTTCATCAACATTTTCACTTTCAGTTTCATAAATACTAACAACATAACCATCAATTGTAAAAGGCTCTAAATCTTTTATTTTCTCATAAACTTCTTGAGCAGAAATTAATTTTTCATTATAAGTTAACTCTTGCTTTATTTCTAGTCCCTCTGGAGCATATACGATAGTTACATTATATTTTTGTTTTATTTGTTCTTGTTCTTTGTTTATATATTGTTCTAAATTTTCAGGATTTTTTATTAATCCTATTGAACTTCCATTTAAATAAACTCTATAAGCAACTTGAGCACCATAATAATTATAGTCATCATTTGTCATAAAAATAAATAAGCAACTAAATATTATAGCAATTATAGAAAAAATAATTATTTTTATTTGATTCAAGCTATTTCACCCTCTTTATTTTTATCATTTTTATAATTTAAAAATGATAAAGTGCTCTTTTTAAATAATAACTCTGCAGTTCCGATCTGTCCGCTTCTATTTTTTCTTACTATTATTTCAGTTTTACTCATATTATCGTCTATTTTACTTTCGGGATGATAATAATCATCACGATAAATAAATGCTACAATATCAGCATCTTGTTCAATTGATCCTGATTCTCTTAAATCGCTTAAAATAGGTCTTTTATCTTCACGAAGTTCTGGAGTTCTAGATAATTGAGCTAAACAAACAATTGGTATTTTAAGCTCTAAAGCAAGTGTTTTTAAAGATCTTGACAATTCTGACACTTCTTGCTGACGATTACCAGAATATTTATTAGTCGTAGCTATTAAAGTTAAATAATCTATAAAAATCACTCCTAAATTCTCATCAAAACTAGCAACTCTTCTTGATTTTGCTTTAATATCTCCAATAGTTACCCCAGGAGAATCATCTATATAAATATTAGTTTCTCCAAGTTGACTCATTGCTTCATTAACTCTTTTCCAATCTTCATTCATCAAATTACCATTCTGTAATTTAGTAGCTTGAATTTGTCCAACAGAACTTATCATACGACTGACAAGTTGTTCTGCTCTCATTTCTAAAGTAAAAATAATTACAGATTTTTTTGACTCTAATGCTATATTAGTTGCCATATTTAAAGCTAAAGCAGTTTTTCCCATAGAGGGTCTAGCAGCCAAAATAATTAATTCATTTTCATGTAATCCATTAGTAATTGCATCAATATCAAAAAAACCTGTTGATAAACCACTTATTTTTCCTTTATTATTAGCAAGTCTTTCTAAGTTTTCTTGAACATCAGTTAAAACCTGTGGCATAGTTTTAAAATTTGATGATTTTCGATTTTTAACAACAGTCAATATTTTTGCTTCAGCTTTATCAAGTGTTTCCGTAACTGAATTTTCTGTTTGATATCCAAGAGTTACTATATCAGTAGCTTCATTTATTAAATTTCTTAAAACACTTTTATCTTCTACTATATTTATATAATAATCTACGTTTGCTGCTGTTGGAGTTTCTTCTAGTATTTCAGTTAAATATTCAACACCACCAATTTCTTTTAATTGATTTTTATTTTTCAAATTATCAGTAACAGTTGTTATATCTATAGCAATTCCTTGATTATATAAATCTTTCAGACAATCAAATATTTTGCCATGTTTATTAAGAAAAAAATTTTCCGTACTTAATGTCTCTATCGCTTTTTGTAATGCATATTTTGATAAAAACATAGCACCAATAACTGATTTTTCTGCATCTATATTATTAGGTATTTCTCTGTTCATACTTCACCTTCTTTATTTTATAAGTTCTACTTTTACACTAGCTTTAATATCTTTATACAATATAATATCAATATCATGAAATCCTAAAGTGGTTAATGGTTTTTTTATTAATATCATATTTTTTTCTATATTATATTCCCCAAGCTTTTCCTTTATTTGTTTCACTGAAACACTGCCAAACACTTTATCAGAAACTCCGGTTTTAACTTTAAAAACTAACACCTCTTTTTCAAGTATATCCTTTAACTTTAATGCTTGTTCTGCTTTTTCTTCATCCAATTGATTTTCTTTTTCTTTAATTTTTTCTAATGCTTCTAAATTAATAGACGTCTTTTTCACTGCATAACCTTTTTTTATTAAAAAATTTGTAGCATATCCATCTTTTACTTCTTTTATAGTGCCTTTTTTACCTTGTCCTTTTAAATCTTTAACAAAAATTACTTCCATATAAACCTCCTTAAATTATTTTAATATATCAACGAGTTTTTTCTCCACATCTTTTATATTTTGTGACTTTATTTTTGTAGCTCCTTCATTTAAATTCCCTCCACCATCTAATTTTTTCATAAGATTTCCAATATTACATTTTCCCAAAGTTCTTCCACTGATCCCAATTTCTTCATTATTTAAATTTCCTATAACAAATGATGTTTCTATTCCATCAAATAAAAGTAATGTTTCTGCAACTTTAGCCAGTTCTTCCCTACTATATATATCTTTTTTTACACCTTTAGCTATAGCTATTTTATTATTTATAATAATTAAATTAGTTAACATCTTTTGTCTATTAATAAATTTTTTAATGTCTTGCTTCAATAAATATTGAACATCAATTGGAGATGCTCCCTTAGAAAGTAAAAAATAGGCCGTATAAAATGTTTTTTTATTAGCTCTTAAAACAAAATTATTTGTGTCTAAAACAATGCCAGAAAAAATAATTGTTGCAATTGTAGGTGAAATATTTATAAAAAACTTTTTTATTAAATCTGCCGTAATTTCACATGTACTTGAAGAATTTATATCAATATTATTTATAGAATTATTTAATGTTTCTTTATCAACATTATGATGATCTATAACAATAATTTCTTTAAATTTATCAAAAAATTTATTACAAGATACTAAATATCCTTTGTTTGTATCAACAATTACTAAAATTGAAGCAGATAAATCTTTATCTTTTAAAAAACTAGTTTTAACAAAATTAAATCTATCTTTTATAAGAGATAATGCCTTATTAACACCTTTTTCTAATATTTTATCATCCATAATAATAAAAGATTTTCTATTATATTTTGTTGCAATTAAAGAAATACCAATTGCTGAACCAAAAGCATCTAAATCAATATTATTATGACCAATTATATAAACATATTCTGATTTTTTTATTTTATTTTTTAATAATTTAAATAATTTATCTATCATTATAACACCCTCACATAAAAATATTATACTATAAAAATTTAATACTGTCATTTAAAAAATAGAAACAATCATCATGATCGTTTCTATTTTTAATAATTACCAATATACTCCATAAGCTGGAAAAGATACATAATTTCTTGGATCTGTTACATTTTTTAAATAAGTTAAAGGCTTATAATATCCTACCACCACCTCAAAATGTAAATGTGCTCCAGTAGTACAGCTATCATAATATGCAGTATTTCCTCCCCCTACAGTAGCCACAGTTTGTCCTTGAACAACAATATCTCCAACATTTACTTTTATTGTTAATAAATGGTAATATCTCGTAGACATTTTTTTGCCATTTACAAGATGATCAATAGTTAAAACTTTTCCACCACAACCATATTTGTCAATATCAGAAACTTTTCCTGCAGCAGATGCTAAAACTGGTGTTCCTTCTCTGTTTCCTCCAATATCAATACCTTTATGAAATGCAGAACATTTATAACAGGGACTAGATCTCCAACCATAATTATCTGTTATATTCCCAGATTTTGTAGGTCTAATAAAACTAGTATCATAAGGCACAGAAGTAACACAGGTGCTTAAATCTTGAGTTTCATTACACCCTTCACTCAAATAAAATTTAATTTGTTTTTCTGCGGCTGCTATTTGAGTATCAATATCTGCTCCTTCTTCAAAATATTGTGATTGTTCATTTCCAAGTTTACTTATTTGAATTAAAACACTTTCATTTAACTTATTTAATTCGACTTTTTTTGCCTCTAAAGTCTTTATCTTTTCTTCATTTTCTTTTATTAATGATTTCATTTCTGTAATAAGTTCATCACTTTTTTCAGTTAATTGTTGTATAACAGAAACTCTATAAATTAAATCAGTGAAATCTTCTGCTCCAAAAATATATTTCAAATAAAAATTCTCACTATTTGAAATTTGAAAAAAAGATACTAATTGTTTAATTTGTTCTTTCTTTATATTTATTTTTTCTCCTAACTCTTTTATTTCATTGCTTGTTTGTTCTATTTCTTTTGTCGCCTCTATAATTGAAGTATTTATATTTGCAAGTTCTTGTTTAGCAGCTGCTATTTTTGCTTGAGCTGCTGCACTTTTTTTATCATTTTCTTCTTTTTCAGCTTTATACTCAGCTAATTCTTTTCTATAATCACTAACACTAATAGCACAAACATTATTATATATAAATATTAAAGAAAATAATAGAATAAAAGAAATGAGGATACTTCTATATTTTTTCACTATATCTTTACATACCTCCTTACCGCTCTTGCACTTCCAATCATTCCCACTAAAATACCAATAGTTAATACAAATGCAGATAATTCAAATACAAAAGGTACTGGTTTTATTAATTTAATTAATGATGAGAAAACAATTCCTCCTAATTTATTATATAAAGCAGTATATCCATAAATAATAACTAGCACTGGTATTGTAGAACCAATTATTCCTAAAACAATACCCTCAATTATAAATGGTAATTTTATTCTAATATTTGATGCCCCAACTAAACGCATAATATAAATTTCTTGTTTTCTAGAAAATATAGTTAATTTTATTGTATTAATTATCAAAAATATCGTTACAACTACCAAAGAAAGTGCTGCAATTAATGTTATTTTTTTAACCGCATCAAAAGCACCAATTAATTGCTCTACTAATCCTTCTCCATATTGAACAACACTAACATTTTCTAAACTTTCAATGTCAGTAGCTGTCTGTTTAATTTCAGAAACATCTTTTACTTTAATTGTATATGTATCTTTTAAAGGATTGTCCTCTTCTGTCCATTCATTTAATATATCAGTTAAAGCACTGTATTCTGAAGCCATTTGTGTTTTTACTTCTTGTTTTGAAGCAAAATTATATATTGCTATGTTAGAGAGATTGCTTAAATCTTTTTCAAATACATTTCTTTCTTCTTCGGTAATATCAGAATCTAAAAATACAACTATGGTAACATCTTGCTCAATTAAAACAGTAAAATTTTTAACATTTTCCGAAACAATAAATGATGCTGCTATAATTATCAATGTTATTGTAATACAAGTAATAGATGCTAATGACAAGCTAAAATTTCTAATTACACTTTTAAAAGCATCCCTAAAGCTTCTAGAAAGCATTCTAATACTCTTCATGTTTATATGTTCCTTTCTTATAATCTTTTATAAGTCGCCCTTCCTTTAAAACAAGGACTCTTTTATTTAAAGCTTTTACTAATGTTATATCATGAGAAACCATCAAAATTGTAGTTCCTAGATCCTCATTAATTTTCTCTAAAATTTTCATTATTTCCATACTTATTTCTGGATCAAGATTCCCAGTAGGTTCATCACATATTAATATTTTAGGATTATTGACAATTGCTCTTGCTATTGCGACTCTTTGTTGTTCTCCTCCAGATAATTTGTCTGGATAACTCTTTGTTTTATTTTTTAAGCCAACCTTATCTAAAACATTAATAACTTGTTTTCTTATTTCTTTCGTATCTGCACCAGTTACTTCAAGTGCAAAAGCAACATTTTCATAAACAGTTAATTTAGGTAATAATTTATAATCTTGAAAAACAACTCCAATTTTTCTTCTTAATTTATATACTTTGGAATTTTTAAGTTTTGCTACCATAACACCACCAAGAATAATTTCTCCACGAGTTGGTTTTTCTTCGCGATAAAGCATCTTTATTAAAGTTGATTTGCCACTTCCTGAACCACCAATTATAAAAACAAACTCTCCTTTGTCAATAGTTAAATTCAAATCATATATAGCTCCTACTCCATTGGAATAAGTTTTAAATACATTTTTCATAGTTATTAATTCCATATACTTCACCATCCCTTAATTGTTAAACAACTACACATTTACATTATAACATTTTATTCATACCTAGTGAACAATAAAATTTCTGTATTTACACAAAAAAGCTTTAATAAGAAATTGAATTTTAAAGAAAACAAATAGGAATAATGAAAATTATATTTTATTATCCCTATATATTAAAAACTATTTTTTTACTAACTTCTTTTATCGCTTAATTAAAATTTCTTTAAATCTTTTAATCATTAATAACTACAATACGTGTACCAACATCTGACCAGCTTCTTCCTTTTGAATTTACATAGAAAAATATTCCAGCAGAAGGAGCATTTATATAATCCATACCACCAGAGTATGAATAACCACCTCGTAAAAACCAAGGGAGATTATAACTAACAAAGTACGTGCTATCACCATACCACCCTGATGTCTCTGTTAATGCATGTTGTAAATTAGAGGAAGTATAAGCAGTACTATCTGTATATATATTTACATACTTACTTGCTGGAAATGTTATTCCATCTGTTTTTGTTGTTCCATCCCCTAAAGAACCATTAAATCCTGAATTTAATGTTGAATTATATCCTGAATAACTATTGTAATTTCCCATTACATACTCATCTGATCCTCCTGACATATCATATATTCCATAGATATTTCCAGTAGTTGATGCTAATACTCCTTTTGTTCCATTATATTTATTGGCTGCTGTGGTACAGGTTGTTGATGATTCATCAGCACTTACTGTATCTCCTCCTATTCCTGTTATAAAGTTTTCGCAATTATTTATGGTTACTTCAGTACAACTTGTACTTGAGGTACATCTTCCATAAATACTTTGCGTTAAATAGGCTACTGCTCCCCATTCATTATTCTTACTCATATGGGTATCTAAGGTTGTATCTATTGTATTATCAAATCCAAATGAATTGCCACTTTGTTCCATACTTCTGGAAACAAAAAAGAAATTACTTACATTATTATATCTTAATGATTTTAAATTTGGTTTTATTAATAAACCATTAGCATTACTACAAGTTTCTGTTGTACATCCTAAATTATTGTTTGTTGTACTGGATGATAAAGTACTATGGCTTACTTCAAATTTGGCATACCAAAATCCTGATAGTGTTTGTGTACCAAATGTAAAAGCATCATGTGCAGCGGTACTTGTATTTACAAATATTATATTAAAAGCACCTGGATTTGTTTGGGTTCCTCCATTATAATTTGTTGTATCTCCTGTTGCACTAAATCTTGGTATCCATACCCACATAGTATTTATATCTGCCATTAGTATTTCTGTTCCTAATTCTGCACTTTGGTATGTTGCTCTATTGGTACTTGTTACTGTTACAGCATTAGCCCACATTTTATCTGTATAATTATACCATTTATAACTACTATTACTGTTAGTACTATCTGCTTTTCTCCATGTTGTTCCATCATAATATACTGGTATCATTCCTGTTACTAGTTCTGGTGTATTAGGTTCTGGTGCTGGTTCTTCTACTACTAATGTATCTGTTGTTGCTACTACTTTTATTTTAAATGTAAATGTTTCACTACTTGTTGTATTACTATGTACATTCCCACTACTTGTATCACTTGTTGGTAAATTATATTCACTACTTACCCATGCTTTTATTTTATAGTTATCTGTTTCATTGGCTGTTATACTATCTGTTAATATTACATGATCACTTAAATATCCTGTTATATATTTTGGTTCAAAACTTTTTATTGTTTGTCCTTCTCCTGTTGTAAAGCCACTTCCTACTGTGTCTCCTTTTAACAAATATATTTTTACATATTCTTCTGTTAATGTCGCTCCTTCTGTTATATTGGTTATCCCTATGGCATAATTTACTGTCTCTTCTCCTGTTATATTACTTATTACATCAAAATCTAATGTCGCTCCTTCTGTTGTTCTTGCTATCCCTACTGCATCTTCTTCTGCATATTTATTACTTAAGTTTATATATGTGTTTTCATCATATGCTATGGATATTTTCCCTACATTTATGACGTTTTCTCTTACTCCTGTTCCTGTAAATCTATATATCGCATATGATACTCCTACTACTGCTATTATTAGTATTACTAATCCTATCATTGTTAGTGATATCTTTTTTACATTTGTTTCTCTCATTTTCTTTACTCCTTTTACTTTATAA
>CAZRBE010000003.1:0-20411 GCA_964598285.1 uncultured Mycoplasma sp. | reverse complement strand
TTTTCATTTCAAATTTTCCTCATCAAAAGGATATGGACACAAATCACTAACTTTATAAACATTATATTCCCCATTTATATTATAGCAAAAGATTTCACAGTCTTTATCAAACATTTCTACAAAAAATTGACGACAAATAAAACAAGGTGTAGCTATTTTTTCACTACTATTCATAATATATAAAGCTTTAAAATTTTGTTTTTTTATTCCACTTGAGATAGCATTTACTATTGCACTTCTCTCAGCACATATTGTTGCCCCAAAACTTGCATTTTCTACATTTACTCCTGAAAAAAAGTCTCCATTTTTTGTTTCTAAAATAGCACTTACTTTATAATTAGAATATAATGCATAACAATTACTTAATAATTCTTTTAGTTTATCCTCCATAAATTTTACTCTCCTAACAATTCAACTATTTTTGGTAAATAAATCATTAATCCCATTATAGCAGCAACAATTGAAGCAACTCCAACCGCTCCACTTGCACAATCTTTAGCTATTTTAGCTAATGTTTTTTTATCCTTTGTTACTAAATCAACAGTAGCCTCTATAGCACAATTAATCATCTCAAGTGATAATACAAAACCAATTAAAGATACTACAATTAATCTTTCAACATAAGAAATCTTCAAAAAAATTCCAAGTAATAAAACAATAATTGCTACCAATATCATAACAAGTAAATTCACTTCATGATAAAAAGCATATTTAATTCCCTCATAACAATATTTAAAAGATTTTAAGAATCTACCAAAACTTTTTTTCTTTAATTCATCTTCTGGAATATTTTTTTCCATCTAATATCAACTCCTGTTTCTTAAACATTATTTCTTCATCTTTTTTATTTTGGTGATCATATCCTAGTAAGTGTAAAAAACCATGTACTGCTAAAAAACATAATTCTCTATTATTACTGTGATTATATTCTTTTGCTTGCTCTAATGCTTTTTCAATTGATATATATACATCACCTAATATTCTTTTATTAAAATATTTACATTTATCGTAATCTTCTAAAGCAAAAGTTATTACATCTGTTTCTCTATCAATTTTTCTATATTCTTTATTGATATTATGAATATAATCATTATTAACTATAATACAATTAAAATAAATATTTTTCAATCCTTCATATTTTATAGCATATTTTAATATTTTCCCCATTAATTTCATTTCTTTTTTTAAATTATAATCAGTTTCATTATAAATATTAAATTTTTTCATAATAATATAAACCTCACTATTAAAACAATAATAATTATTATTATAATATTAATAATCCAATTTTGTTTCAATTTTTCTGGTATTTTTGAGTTGAATTTAAATAACATTTTATAAATAAAATACCCCAATAAACTTCCAAGAACATTTAATATTATATCATCAACATCAAATACTCTTCCAATTGATAATTGGGTTATTTCAATTGAGCAACTGGCAATAATTGATAAAATAAAAATAATATAGGTTTTATTAGCATTAAAAATATATCCAACAAAAAAACCAAAAGGTGCAAATAGTAACATATTACCTAATATATTTTTATAAAATAAATAACTGCCAACATCATATCTAAACATTTCTTTGAAAGGTATAAAGTTCATACCTCCATAATTTACATCTTTATAAGTTACAACTTGAAATAAACATAAAATGTAAATAACAAAAAATAATTTTAATATTTCTTTATAAAAAACTATTTTTTCTTTTTTTATTAAAATATCAACTATGCGCAAACTCACGATTATTACTATTGATATAACAATCATGGGCCAACTTAAATCAAGCATATCTAATATTATATCTTTCATATCAGTTAGCATAAACAACTCCTTTAACTAGAAGCAATTTCTTTTTGCTCAGCAATATCTTCATAAATTTTAAAAAAAACTTCTACATTTATTCTATCATTATTAGTAATAATTTTCAAAGTTTTTTGTAATAATATTTTTTCTCCTTCTTTTAAATTTTTTTCTAATTCCTTTTGGGCTTTTAATTCAAGTTTATTAACAACATCTGAAACATTCAATTTTTTAGGAATTAAATTTTCTATATATTCTTTTCTTAATAAAATAGAAAAGGTATTATTATTAAAAAAGACTATTGATTTGTTTTCTTTCATATTTTTAATTTTATATTTAAATATAGAGAATTGTTTACCAAATAGTTTTAAATCAAAATAAAACATACCATCTTTATCTTTTTGAACTTTTGTGGACAAAGTAGTACTTAAATTAATTTTATACCAAACTTCAGCATATACTTTTCCTACAGAATTAACTACATTTTTAACATCATCATTTTTTGTTATTTTACCACTAACTATAATTTCCCCTTTTTTTACATAATCACCTGGATTTTTTAAAATTTGTCCAGAAATTATATACATATCTTTTATTATTCCATTTTTACTTGCTATAATATTATTTTTTTTAAGTAATATATTTTTATTATTTGATATTCTTTCCACAATAGTAATTTTATAAATAACTCCTACTTTTTCTATTTCTATCCATTCTATCATATCTTTATTATTATTTTTAATTATTTGTTTCACTTTCTGTAATTGATAAGATGATTTTTTTAAATTAAATATTGTAATGTTTTGTTTTTTTAATTCCTTTTTTATAATTTCTTTTAATATCTCATTATCTGTATCTATTTCAATCTTAAAAATCATATTACTATATATAATTATGAAAAGAAGACTAGTTAAAAAAAATATTATGAATAATTTATAAAATTTTAATATTTTTTGATATTTTTTGATACCATTTACACTAATAATATCTATTGTATAAATAGTATTTAATTGTTTTAATTTTATATAATCTTCATAACTAATTTTAAAAATAATAATATTTTTATTATAAATAATATCAAACATATTAATTTTTTCATTTAGTATTCTATCAAAAAAATGATAAACATTTTTACCTTTTATAGATACTTTATAATAATTAATCATTTATATTACCAAAATTGATTGATTCTATAACTCCAATAATTAATAATTCTTCTTCATATAATTTGTTAATGGAAAGATTGTTTCCTAAAATAGTAATAATAATATTTGAACATTCTATTTTTATTTTGTTAGTATCAAAAATTAATATTTTTTTATAATTTATAATATTAATTGTTTTATCTTCATAAATAATTTTTAATTTATTATCATTTATGTAAGTAAGCATTTTATTAAACATATATTGTCACCTAATTAATTGTATACAAAAAAAGAATTAAATATTAATTTAATCTTTCACGAATTTTCATACTTAATTCTTTCATATCACATCTGTTTTTTACTTTAGGACTAATTTCTGCCATTATCTTGCTTAAATCTTTAATAGATTCTGGTTTTATTTTTATAAATGCTGCCGCTATAACATTTTCTAATTCATCATCACTAAGTTTTTGAGGAAGATATTTTTTTAAAATATCTATTTCTTGTTGATATGAGTCTACTAAATCTTGTCTTTTAGCTAATTTAAATTCAGAAATAGACTCATTACGCATTTTAATTTGTTTGCTAATAATATCTAAAATTAAATCATCATTTTCTTCTTTTTTATTATTGATAACTTCTAATTGAACAGCTCCCTTAACTAATCTTAAAGTATTAACCTCTTCTTTGTTATGTGCTTTCATTGCATTTACTAAATCATATTGTAATTTTTCTTTTAAATCCATAATTAGTCTCCTTATATTTAAAATTAAAGAGAAAGATAACTCAACTTTCTCTTAATAATTTCCTCTATTTCTTTTTTGAGAGTTTCTTATATTTTTTTCTTTTTCCTCTCTTCTTTTTGCTCCAGGTTTAACATGAAATTTTCTCTTTTTAATTTCTGAAGGGATTCCATCACGAGAACACATTAGTTTAAAACGTTTTAATGCACTATCAAAATTTCCTTTAACTGCGACCTTTGTCATATATTGATCCCTCCTTCCTTGCTTTTTCTAAAAATGATTATAACAAAAAATTGTTAAAATTACAAGTTTTTATAATCAGTTAATATAAAAATAAATAAAACTCAAAAATATTTTGAGTTATAAACATAAATTTGGTAGCGATGGAGGGGATCGAACCCCCGACCTTCTGGGTATGAACCAGACGCTCTAGCCAGCTGAGCTACGTCGCCATAAAAATAAATCAAATTGATTATATCAAATTTGATTTATTTTTTCAACTTTTTTTTAACTTTCTTTAACTTTTTTTATTTTATTAATATACTTCTTTATTTTTACTGACAACTAAAGCAGAGCCAATTAATAAAGCTACACCAACTCCAACATATAACAAAGTATTTTCAATACCCGTATCAGGATTAGTTGTACTAGTAGTTGAATTATTTGATGAAGTAACAGTATTACTTGAATAATAACTAGTTTTTATTGCTTTATAAGGATGATATTCATAAATAGTAGTAGTCGCAGACACAACTTTTAACCATACAATATAATAATTTCCTTCAGTAACATTTGTTGTTGGGATAACACTACTACCATTACTGATAGAAACCCAATTTGCTTCTGTAAAATCAGCAACTAAAGTCTTTAAGTTACTATCTGTTACTGATCCATCAATGGCACTTTTTATTGAAGATATTTCTGCTACCTTATTAGTATATTCATTTGTTCCACTAGTAAGTTTTGTTAAATCTTTTTCTGCTACATCTAATTGATTTAACATAGTCATAATATTATCAATTTTATTAACTATTTCAGTATTACTACTTACATCTACTATTTGGTAAAAATCAGAATGAGTACTTAACCCTGTTATTTCATAGCTATTATTGGCATCTGTATATAAATTGTAAGGCATCTGTATATTATTTCCTGTATCTATTACTTGATTAGTTGCCTTAACATCAACTATAGAAAAAAACAAAACTAAAATCACACTAAAAATCATTATAAATTTCTTTTTCATATTATATCAACTTCCCTATGTTATTATAATATAATATTTAATAAAAAAAGTAAATATCTTTTAGCATTTTTTGTCAAAATTTAGTATTACTTTTGTGTAAAGTAATTATTGTTTTTGTTCCTTTATATTCTTTTGACTCATATTCTATTTTCCCATTATGTAATTTAATTATTTCTGTTGATAGAGTAACCCCTAATCCAGTTCCTTTTTCTTTAGTAGTGAAAAAAGTTTCATTGATTCTTTGTAAAGTTTCTTTGCTCATTCCACATCCATTATCTTTTATAGTAATAATAATATTATTTAAAAATTCTTTTTCTTCTATTTCTATAATACCTTTTTTTGATTCAATAGCTTCTATACTATTTTTTATTACATTAATAAATACTTGCTTTAATCTATTGTAATCTCCATCAATAAATATCTCATCATCTTTAATTTTTTTTATTAATTTTATATTTTTATTTATAATAAGTGATTTAATAGAAGAAGTAACATCATCTATTAACATATTAATATCCATAATACTTAAATTAACTTTTATTTTTGTATAATCTAAAAAATCATCCATTAAATCAAGTGATCTTTCTATTTCATTTTTTATTATGGTACTATATTTTTTAGCCTTATTTATATCATCATAATTCATCATATCAAGATATCCTTTACATACTGCTAAAGGATTTTTAATTTCATGAGTTATCTTAAATAATGAGCTTCGTAAACATTTTTCCTTTTCTAATTCTTTTAAAACCTTATTTAAAAATAGTATTTCTTCTCCTTTTTTTAATAAAATAACTACCAAAGATGTTATAGCATAAAAAAGAATTAAAATTATAAATGTTCTAATAATAATTGTATAAACAGATAAATTAGTTGGTAAAATATAAAATGTTTCATAAGAAAGTATTATTCCTTTTATGAAAAGAAAACAAGTTATGAACATTTCAAAATTATTTTTTTTGTAATAAATAAAAATATAAAGCCAAAAATATAATAAATACTCAAGTAATATAAATAATAATAAAAAATGATAATTGGTAAAAGTAATATAAACAATTAATAATGATATTATAATCGCAGATATTGTTCTTTTTTTTAAAAAGCAAAGAATTAATGGAATATTTAATAATAATAAATAAATTGTATCATCAAAATACATTTTGTAATTAAGCATAATATATAACAAAGTATAATTAACAAAATCAAAAAATAATTCATTTTTTTTCAATTCTAAATTATTACTATATGCTACATATAATAAATAAATAAAAATTGGAAAAAGAATTAAAACTACATCAATAAATAAATTTTCATAAAAAGACATATAATCCTCCTACTTACAATATTATTTTACAAATAATAATTGTCGAAATTTGTCTAAATATGAAAAAAAATGATAATTATTATCATTTTATGTCTTGAATATATTTTTTTAATTGTCCAGAAGATGGTCCTAATATGATTTTTAATTGATTATCCATCTCTACCATTCCTTTAGCACCTAAATCCATTATTGCTTCTTTATTTACCAAATTAATATTTTTTAAAGTAACAATAAAACGTGATAAATTAACTTCACTATCAATTATATTATCTTTTCCTCCAAGATAATCAACCAATTTATTAAAATCAAGTTTAACTCCTTTTTTATTTATTTTAATAATTGCCAACACAATTATTAAAAATATTATAAATAATATTAAATATTCTAATTTCATATATATCACCTATTTAATTATATAATAATATTAAAAATTTGCCAACATTTTTAATAATTTATTTTTTTTATAGGTAAAAATAATATTATAAATATTCATAATTGAATATCCTATATTAGAATAAATAAAGGAGTGAAATATAACATGAATGAAACAAATTCAAATAATTGCTGTATAGCAAATACTTTATGTATAATTGCAGAATTACAAAACAATGCTGAAAAATTTGATTGTGAAGCAAGTACATGTGATAGGAGATTTTTAGGTAATGTAAACAACTCAACTTTTTGTTATAATACTAGACCAGTAACATTTTATACTTGTAATGGAACATTAGTTACTTTACCTTATACTTTAAATGATGTAAATAGTAATTCCAGTGTCTTTAGAGTTGAAAAAGTAAATGGTTGTTGTGCTACTTGTAGGATTTTAGCTAATAATTCAGATCAAGCTTCAGATTTACCATATGTTGATACAAATAGTTTCTTTACTATTAATACAGAATGTATTTGTATTTTAAAATGTTTAGCAGATACTTATATCCCATGTATTTAAAAAATTCAGATAATCTGAATTTTTTTATGCTTTATAAATAGCAATAATATTTGAAATTGCTATTATTTTTCCATCACTAGTAATAATATTTGTCCCCATTTTATCAAGTATTTTTGTTATATGTTCACCATCTTTTGTGACGATTACAACTTGTTTATCATAACCATTAGTTAAAATATCTTTTTTTACATTTTTTTTAGAAGTTTGTAAAATATTTCTACTACTATCTTTTATATCATCTATAAAAGAATAATAAACTTTATTATTATTATTTAATTGTTTATTTATCCCTGGTTTAAATATATCAGGATTTTTTTTCATACTAAGTCCTCCTTTTATATTATATTTTTTAATAAAATAAATAATTTTTTCAAAAAATAACATAATACTAATATGAAAACTAATATTAAGAATAATAAAGCAATTATTTTTTATTTAACTATTTTTTTTATGATTAGCATTGCTACTATTTATAGTACATTAGAATATATTCCTTCTAGTAATATTTTTATAAAACAAATTATTTTTTATGCCGGAGGATTTTTATTGATTTTTTTAATTATGATGATAAAAAATCGCTTTATATTAAAATTTAGTTTTATACTTTACTTAATTAATATTTTATTGTTAGTCTATGTATTATTTTTCGGAAAAGAAGTAAATGGTTCAAAAGCTTGGATTGATTTTCCTTTTATCGGAGGGTTTCAGCCAAGTGAATTTATGAAGATAGGTTTAATTTTGTTCCTAGCGAAAACAGTTAGTAATGATATAACAAATAAGAAAAACGAATTTATTATTATATTAAAAAGCATAATTATTTTTCTAATTCCAACAATTTTTACATTTTTAGAGCCTGACACTGGTGCTGTTATAAATTATTTTATTATTACTGTTATAATATTATTTATATCTGGAATCAAAAAAATATGGTTTATTTTATTATTTTTTATTATAGTAATATTAGGAATATCTATTTTTTATCTTTATTGTTATAAACAAGATTTATTTATAGAGATATTAGGATCAAATTTCTTTTATAGATTAGACAGAATATTTGATTGGACAATTTCTTCGGGAATGCAACTAAAAAATTCTTTAATTAGTATCTCTTCAAGTGGATTATTTGGTCATGGTTTTAATAATATCCCTTTATATTTTCCAGAATTACAAACAGATTTTATTTTTGCATCATTTTCAACATGTTTTGGGTTATTAGGAATTATAATATTTTTTTTAGTTATTTATATGTTTGATTATAAAATAATAGCAATTGGAATTAGTTGTAATTCTTTAACTGATAAGTTAATAATATCCGCAATAATAAGTGTTTTAATATATCAACAAATTCAAAATATTTCTATGACTGTAGGAATTTTACCAATTACTGGAATTACCCTTCCTTTTATTTCTTATGGAGGAAGCAGTTTAATTTCTTTTATGATTTTAATTGGTATTATTTTAAATATTAATAATAATATAAAAACAAGTTAATAAAACTAAATTTTATTAACTTGTTTTAACCAATCAACTGTATCTTCTAAAGTTACTTCTAAAGATCTAGTAGTATATCCTAATTCTCTACTAGCTTTCTCATGAGAAAACATTGCATTATCTTTTAAAACTTTTAAAGAATAAGCAGTAAATAATGGCTTTTGTTTTGTAATCGAATAATAAAATTCTGCGATTGGAGCAAGTGGAGTTATAATAAAACGTGATATCTTTAATTTTATTGGCTTTTTTGAAGTTACTTTTGCTAAAATATTTATCAATTCTTGAACTGAATAATATTTATTTGTCAGTATATAGCATTCTCCATTTCTGCCATAATTTATTGCTCCTACTATGCCATTTACAACATCTCTAACATCTACAAAATCATATCCTCCTGTTACTATAAGTGGTAATTTATTTTTTAAATACGATAAAATTAATGAAGTGAAATTTCCTTCATAATAATCATATGGTCCAATAATTCCTGATGGTTGAACAACAACCGTATTTAAACCGTTTTTGGTTGATTCTAATACCATTTTTGTCGCTATGGCTTTAGTTTTTGCATATACTCCATTTAATTTATTAGGATCAAAATCTGTAATTTCAGTCATTAATGTCCCTTTCAAAGAAACTGGAATAGTATGTACAGAACTTATATAAATAAGCTTAGAAATTTTATATTTTTGACACATTATTATTATATTTTTTGTGCCATTTACATTAACATTGTAAACATTGTCACTATTTTTAGAAGAAATAGTAATAATTCCTGCACAATGAATACATATTTTTTTTTCATATCCAGTGACATTAAATAAATTATCTAAACTTTTCATATCGCATACATCACCATTTATTATTTTTAATCTGGGTGATGAAATCTTAATAATATTATTATGCTGCAATGCTATAATATCACTATCTTCTTTTAAAGATAATAATTTATTAATTAAATTTGTTCCTACTAATCCAGAACCACCTGTTACTATATACAATTTTTTCATAATTTTTTATCACTCTTCTTTATTATATTTTGTTTTAATTCTTCTCCTCTTAAGGCATGATATTCAATTATTTTTTCTTCTATATCATTAACTGAATCATCATCTAATCCAAAACTATTATAAAATTTTATTACTTCTTCACAAGAAAAAGCATTTGTAAGTCTTCTCATAGCAATAGATATAATTTTTATTTTTCTTAATCCTAATTGATTTTTATAATTATCTTTAATCCAACAATTCCACGAATCTTTCATATTAGGATTGACATCTTCAAAAGTCATTAATTTATATTTTTCTATTTCTAATTTTAATAATTTTTCTTTAGTGTTCATTATTCACCTCTTTAAAATCAAATAACTAATCAGTTATTATTTCATTTACCATTATATCATTAATATTGACATTTATTTTGTCAACAACACATTCTTTATAACAAATACCAATTGAATAAACATAATTATTTTTTAAAAATTCATCATAAAAACCTTTGCCATATCCAACACGAAAATTATTAACATCAAAACATATCCCAGGAGTCAAACAAACACAATTTTCATAATTATAAACCTTATTGTTAGTTATTGGTTCTAAAATATCAAAATATCCTTTTTTTAGTTCACTTAGACTTTTTATATAGTAAAAATTCAGTTTGTTATTAACTATCTTTGGTACTGCCACCAATTTTGTTTTTAAAAAATGCTTAATTAATTTTATTGTATCCACTTCTTCTTTAATTGATACATATATTAAAATTATATTACTTGTTTTAACTTTTTTATTGTTAACAATGTTATAATAAATAGCATTATCCTTTTTTATCTTATTTTTTATATTTTTTCTAATAATCCGATATTTATATCTTAACATTTTCTTTTCCATAATTTTATTATATACAAAAAAAAAATTAATGCAAATAATTATTTTTAAAATAACTTTTTATATGTAACTTTTAGAGTAATAAAAATAAAAACCCTTATATATCAAGAGTTTTAATGTTAAATTTGGTGACCCGTACGGGATTTGAACCCATGAATCACGCCGTGAAAGGGCGCTGTGTTAAGCCACTTCACCAACGGGCCAAAAAAAATGGCGCCTCAACTGGGACTTGAACCTAGGACCCCTTGATTAACAGTCAAGTGCTCTAACCAACTGAGCTATTGAGGCATATTATTACTTAACATAAAATGGTGGGCCTGGGAGGACTTGAACCTCCGACCTCTGACTTATCAGATCAGCGCTCTAACCAACTGAGCTACAAGCCCATTAATAAATATTAAGCAATATAAATATTACAATAAAAATCATGATTTGTCTAGTCAAAATCAACTTTTTTTTAAATTTTTGTTGTTTATTTCAAAATTTCACTAGAATGACCATTCAAATCCAACTCTGAAACAAGTCCTTTTTTATAACAAAAATATCCAGCAGCTGCAATCATTGTAGCATTATCTGTACAATATTTTATGTTAGGATAGGAAAATTCAAAACCATTTTCCTTAGCCAAACAAGAAAAACGTTCTCTAATTTTGCTATTGGCAGCAACTCCTCCTGCTAAAATAAGTTTATTACAATTATATAATTTTAATGCTCTTATTGTTTTAGAAGTTAAAGAAGAAACTACCACATTAGTAAAGGATGTACATAAATTTTCTTTATTTAAAATATTACCTTTTTGTTGTTCATTGTGATATAAATTTATAACAGAACTTTTCAACCCACTAAAACTAAAGTCAAAACTATCATCATTTTTTGGCAATGGCAACTTATAAGTATCTTTTCCAATTCTAGATAACTTGTCAATAGTAGGACCTCCAGGGTAACCTATCCCAACAACTCGTGCTACCTTATCAAAACATTCTCCTACTGCATCATCTAAAGTTTCTCCAATGACTTTAAAATCATAATGTTTTTTCATATAAACAAGTTCTGTATGTCCTCCACTAATAACCAAACACATCAATGGGAAAGTCATTTCTTTGCCAATATTATTAGCATAAATATGTCCAGCAATATGATGAACTGGTACTAAAGGCTTATTATAAATAAAAGCCATAGTTTTTGCCGATTCTATCCCAACTAACAAGGATCCAATTAATCCCGGTCCACAAGTTACTGCTATTGCAGTTATATCATCCATATTAAGTTTACTATCTTTTAAACACTTTTCAATTACAAAAGTTATATCTTTAACATGATTTCTACTAGCTATTTCGGGAACAACACCGCCATATAATGTATGAATGTCAATTTGGCTTAAAATAACAGTGGCTATTTCATCTTTACCATTTTTTACAATTGAACAACTAGTTTCATCACAACTGGATTCAATTCCCAAAATATAAACATCTTTCATATAATCAACTCCATTAATATAGCATCATCATTACCATAATAACATTTTCTAATTGCTACTTTTTTAAATTCTAAATTTTCATATAATTTAATAGCATAAACATTATTAATATTAACTTCTAAGGTAATATTTAAAATATTACTGCTCTGTGCTAAATCAACAATATATTTTAACATATTAGTACCAATTTTTCTATGCCTTTTTGATGGTTCTACAAAAATATCTATAATTTCAATTCTATCATAGATAATATCGACAACAATATATCCGATGATAATATTTTTTTCTTCATAAATAAAATATTTTCTAAAAGGACTATCATTGACTTTTAAAACATCTTTCAATCTAGTAAAAAAGACTTCTTTTATCATTTTTCTAAGTTTTCCTCTGCTTCTGTTTTCTTTAAATAATTGGGAATTAATTCATGAGGTTTAACATATTTCCCTTTTAAATACTTCATTATATTATTTATATTAGGATTATATTTAACTATATTTAATCCTTTAATATCAGTTGTTCCAACAAATATACAAGTACCTTTCAACTTTTTAACTTCTAGCAACAATTCTTCTTTGGAAATATATTTATCTTTTAATATTTCATTATAATTTTTATCATATATTCCAGCAAAAAGATAATTTCTTCTAGCATCTATAACTGGCACAATATATGAAGCATTTGTAATGCTAACTGCCATACAATATAAACTAGACACAGCAATCAATTTCTTATTTAATCCCCAAGCATAAGTTTTGGCAATGGTAACTCCCACTCTAAGACCAGTATAAGAACCAGGACCATTAACAACAATAATTTCATCTATATTATCAGCCGTCAATCCTAATTCTTCAATAATTTCTTTAATTTTCAACAATGCATACTTTGACATATCTTTTTCTAAAAAAAGATAAATACTTTTTAATACATCTTTATCTTTTATAATAGCAACATTTAAATAACTTGATGATGTATCTAAAAAAAGGCTTGTCATAATGCTGCCTCACATAAATCTTCATAAATTTTACCAATAGGTCTTATAATAAATAATCTTTTATTTTCATCTATTATCTTTATTGTTATTTCAAGTCTTTCTTCTGGCAATTCATTTTTTATTAAATCAGCCCATTCAATAATAGTAATCCCTTTTTTTACAAAATATTCATCAAAATTAACTTCTACATTACCTTCATCTAAGCGATAAACATCCATATGAAAAAAAGGCATTTCCCCACTATAATATTCTTTTACAATAGTAAAAGTTGGAGATGTTATTACTTCATCAATTCCTAAAGCACTAGCAAAACCTTTAGCAAATACAGTTTTCCCACTGCCCAAATCACCAATTAAACAGATTACCATATTAGCAAATTTTTCTGATTCAAAATTTTGTGCTAATAAAGTTGTTTCATTTTCATCATGTGTTGTTATTTTATATTCCATTATCTATCACCAGTTTTATTGTAGCATACAAAAAAGATATTATACAATATCTTTTTCGTATTTTTGTAAACAAAATGTAATTTTTATTATTTTATTTTTACTTTATAAATTTTATTGTTCTTAAAAGAATTAATTATCATAATAATACCAACTAAAATAAGTATTAATCCTAAAACCCATCCTGTAAAAACAATTGTAATAATAGGAGTTGTCAATACTATAATACCTAAAATTAATTTTAAAATATTAGTTATTAATAAATTGTTATCAATAATGTTTTTATTTCTTTTTAAATTTAAAATTAAAGCTAAACCACTCACTCCACTTATAATTAGCCAAAGTCCAATAATAGTGGGTATTATATTTACTGCTGTTGATTTATTATTCATTAAAATAATTCCAAATAAACCATTCAAAATTCCTCCAAAGAAATAATTCCCTGGCAAAAGAAAACTTTCCTTAATAATCAATGAAGCCAATACTTTAATAATTCCTGTTAATAAAAGAACTAATCCAATATAATATACTAATGTTTCAAAACTTAAAGTTGGCTTTATTATTAAATATACTCCTCCAATAATACATAAAATTGCAATAATGTAAGTCCATATTTTTTTAGTCATTTTCCCTCCTTATATTTTTTCATATAACTTTCTCCAATAGAATATTCAAATCCAAAAGAAATTAACATACAAACAAGAAATATTATCACATAATTTACAAATAAATTCAAGTTATTACTTAATAATTTAAAATTATAAAAAAGAATATCATTATTTAAAAATAAAAATGATAAAATATCTAAAGAAACCATAATAATACTAAAAATTAATGATTCATAAAAATATTTCTTTATTCTTTTTTTTTATCAGTTATCGATAATTCATTTTCTTTTATAAAAATTTTTAAAAAATTCTTATCTTTTAAAATTCTTACAAAAGCATATATTAATGCTACTGCAAGTAATATTGTAGACTCAATATTTACTGAATCTAAATTTTTTGTATTAATAACCTTATACAAGATTAAACCTAATAATATTAATTCTATTATTAAAAATACTATAGTAAAATAAAAATACTTTTTATTAAATTTTTTTTTCATAATATTTGCTCCTTACTCTAATTCAGAATCTTTCTCCCAAATATTTTCTTCACTTGAAGAATTATAAACTTTATAAGTAAATTGTTTGTTCTTTAGGGGTGTAAAAACAGCATATACATTTAATATTTTTGATTCTGAAAAAGGTATTATTGTATCACTATTTTCTTTATATGTTATCTTACAGTTAAAAACATAATTTTTTTTATATTTTGTAACATAATCACAAACTGTATCTTCAATTTCATATATATTTTCTATATTTCTTCTAACTTTACCTAAATCATCATTACCAATTTTATAACTAAACCAAGATTCTACCACTTGTTTTCCATATTTTTGATTAGTATAACGATCTAAAAAACAACCTGTCAATGATAAAATAAATAATATAATAACAAATATTTTTACTTTCATATTTCCACCATAATAAAAATAACACAAATTAATTAATTTGTCTATTTTCTTAATAAAACTTTTGATTTAATATTTTTTTCTTCTAATTGTGAAAAATCAATATCAAAATCAGATATAGTAATAGATATACTATTTTTATTCCTTTGTTTATATTTTGTTATTTCTAATACCCAAGTTGCCTTAGAAAAATTAATTAAATATTCTTCATAAGGAAAAATACTATTAAAATTTGCATTTAAAAGTTTAAAGTCAATAATATAACCATCACTATATATTTCATGGTAAATGTCATAAATATCTTTATAAGTTTCTACATATCCAAACAATCTTTTATAATTATAATTTTCAAAATAATTATTTTTACATAATTTTATTGAAGAAATTTGTGAATACTTTAGTTGACCAATGTTTTGTAAGTATAATTTTATTTTTGATTTTTCAATAAATTCCTCATATTTTTTAATATTATTAATTTCATAATTATCAATATTAATTTTTCGTTTATTCATATTAAAACACCTTAAATATTATTTAATATATCTCTAGCAGCTACTAAACCTGTTGCGGCTGCAGTTACAATATTTCCTGCTTTTCCTGCGCCATCACCAATAAAATAAATATCATATTTATCAGATTTAAATTTATTATTTGTAGTAATTTCATTACTAAAAAATTTTATTTCTGGTCCATAAAGTAACGTTTCATCATTATTAACACCGGGAATTATTTTGTCAAGTTTTTCTAATCCCTCTAAAATATTAGTAATTATTCTATATGGTAAAACAAGTGCCAAATCACCAGCTACACAATCTTTTAAAGTTGGAACTATAAAACCTTTATTTATTCTATGCCATTCACTTCTTCTCCCATTTTTCAAATCCTTTAAGCTTTGAATAATTGGTTTCCCATCTCCTAAAACATTGGCAATTTTAGCAATTGATTCACCATATTGTCTAGTATTAGTTACTGGTTCAGTTAAATTAACTTTACTTATAAAAGCAAAATTTGAATTAGCAGATTTTATAACTTTATTGGCATAACCATTTACACAAATATAACCATAGTAATTTTCTTTTGCTACATAACCACCAGGATTAGTACAAAAGGTTCTTATCTCATCTGCATAGGTATCAGTTTTTATGAATATCGTAGGATCATAAATAATTTTAGTAAGATCTTCTAATATTTCTTTTCTTACTTCTATTCTAACTCCAATTTCAATGCTTTGTGAAGTGTATGGTATTTTATATTTATCTGCTAATTCTTGAATCCATTTTGCTCCTGTTCTTCCTGGTGCTACTATCACTATTTTTGACATAATAATATGCTCTTTACCAAGAGTATCATAAATTATTTTATGATTATTTTTTAAAATACTTTGAATATCTAAAACTTTAGCATTAGATAAAACTTTTACATTATGTTCTTTTAAAAACTGAGTAAAATTTTCTATATATTTAGGAAGGTTATCTGATCCTAAATGTTTTTGTTTAGCAATTAAAAGTCTCGCTCCAGTTTTAGTAACTTCCTTTTCTATTTTTAATGCCTCTTTCATATCTGAAGGATATACTTCACTATCCATTTTAAATTGAGAAAATATTTTTTCTGTATCATCAACTAATTTATAAGCTTCTTCTTCTCCCATATATTTAAATAAATCACTTTTACCATACTTAGGTATAAAATTTAATTTACCATCAGAAAAAGTTCCTGCCCCACCAAAACCTGACATAATATTGCAAGGAACACAATTTGTACAAGCTATATGCTTGGCATTCATAGGGCAAATTCTTTTATCAGCAAATTTCCCTTGGTCAAGTAATAATATTTTTAAATTCTTATTTTTCGTAATAAGTTCGTAGGCACTAAAAAGTCCTGCGGGTCCTGCTCCCACTATTACAACATCATAATTTTGCATATTATAATACCTCCTATCAACTTAATTTTTTTGCTTTAATTTTTGGATTAACTCTATTATCCTCTTCTATATTATCAAATGGATCTATTTCTTTGTAAAAAATACTCTTAAATAATTTATAAATAGCAACAAAAATTATACCAATCATTAAAATAATAGAACCCATTATTAAAACTTTTAATGCTACCATATCTCCAAACTTTTTTATTATTTCTTCAATTGCTCCATTATTATTAATAAAACATTTTAGAAAAATACGCTCAAAAACAAAAATAAGCATATAAAAAACTCCACATATACAACTAGATATTCCTATATAAATAAAAGGTTTATAAAATGACCAAGTAAATAAACAAAATAATAGAAACAAAACTATAAATAAAATAATTATACAAATATTAAAATTATCAGAAAAAATAAAATTGAATGCTTTATCATATGCAGTAGTATGAACAATTTCACTTCTATCTAAAATATTATCATTTATTGCCTTGGTAGTACTTGTAATAAATAAAGATAACTCTGTTTTTTCTTTTTCAGTAAGTGATCTTTCTAAAGATTTTTCAATCAATGAAGAATCAACAATATTATAAATATCATCACTTACTACTACCGGCTTATCTTTGTTTAAAATAATATAGCTAATATAAGATGATAAATATTTAGAAGAAATATTTATCAATTCTGGTTTTTCTAATACTGATAAAGTTATTTTTTGTGAAACTCCTTTTTCTTCCAATGTTTCTATAATAACATCTTTTAATGTTTCATCATTTGTATATTTATCTTTAAAAATATCGTCTGCAGAAATAGAAAAGACATCTATCTTAGTAATATAGTTATTAATTGATTCTTCTGTAATTGAATTTTTAATGAATAAAATAGAACTATATAATATAATAATTACTAATAATACTATTGATAAACAAAATGATAAAATAACACCAAAAAATTTTAATAACTTCATTACTACTACCTCCAACACAAATAAAGTTTATCATATTTTTTTACATTTGTATATTATTATGGATAATAAATAATCTCTTTTTCTTTTAATTTAATATAATAATATCCATCTTTTGAAGCAGTAAAACTTTTATAATTATCTATTATATTTGTTGAATTTTCTTTTTCCTCATCAGAAATTTTATAAATATTAAATGAATTATCAACATCTGCTATCCATTTATTATCACCAACTCTATACCAAGTATAATTATCATTCTCTTTTTCATCTAAAATATTATAAACACCATAGTCAATATATCCTAATATATTGCCACTTAAAGAAGGATTATTTCTACATCTAAGTAATGATTTTACTACCTCTAATTGATTTTTATTTTTATTTTTTTCTACTTTTATACTTTCTCCAACAATTCTTTTTACTAGATTAGCAGAATCAGAACTAGTTTTTTGATTTTCAAACAAATAACAATAATTAAGTGGATTTTTTGCATAAACTGCTCTGTTAGATGATGAATAACTATATCCTTTTGGACATATCCAATATTCAAAATGTAGATGAACTCCTGTAGTATATCCAGTTGCACCCATATAACCTACTATTTGCCCTCTTTTTACAGCGGAACCCTTCTTAAAATTAGAACGTTGTTTTAAATGTAAAAATCTATAAATAATTGTATTATTATTTTTATTATAAGATAAAACAATATAATTTCCCAAATTTTCATCAGTGCCCTCATAAATAACTTTTGAATCATATATAGCATAAATAGGCTCTCCTAAATAACTATGCCATCCCAAATCTATTCCATAATGATAACTTGATTCCTTAGTTATTGGATCTTTTCTAGCGCCAAATCCATCAGTTAAACCAATGTAATCTAATGGTAATCTTTCGTACATATATATACCTCTTTCCTAATATAATATATGTAAGCAATAAAAAAAGTCTTATTTTAAAAGACCTTAGTTAGATTCTATTTTTACTTTAAAAATTGGTTTTGGCTTAGGAATATCCAGTTTTATTTTTTCAGTATTTGATTCATCATCTATTTCTATTTTTTCAGTATTTGATTCATCATCTATTTCTACTTGATTTTTTAGTTGTTCTTCATAATATTTGATATCATCAGGATCATAATATAATAAATATAATTTTTGATCCCCAATAGGTTGTTCAAACACTAAAGATGCTTCTTTTGTAGCTCCTACTACTAAATTACCACTATATAAAGCTGTGCCAGCATTTACAGGGCTAATAATTCTATTAGTTTCTTCTAAATTAGAATTTATCATAGTAAAATCCTCACTACTATAATGATATTTTTCATCTGCATTATTTTTAAGATTAATAGTAACAATTAAATATTGATTACCTTCTTTAGGCTTTTTATAAGCTGTTCCTACTGAAGTTTCAACTTTTATTACTTTATAGCTAATATTTTTATAAGTTATCGTTTCCCCCATAATAAAGTTATTTCTTTGCCCTAATTCATCTTCTTTTATTACATATCCCAAACGACCATAAAAATTATATACTTTATAAAAAACATAGCATAATGAAAATAAAAATATTAATAGTATAATAATCTTTACTATTTTCTTTCGTTCAAGATGCTTTTTAGTCAAAAAAATTTGTTCTGCTTTAGTATATTTTTGATTACTATCATTTAGGATTTCAAAATCTTTTTTGTTATTACTATTTATTTTTTTATTACCTAATATGTTATAATCTTCTGCTTCTTTTTTATATTCTTCACTAAAAAATTCTTTTAATTGATCTTTTATTTTATTTTTTTGATCTTTTTTTACATTTAGTTTACTTACTTTTAAATTTTTAAATTTCAACTTTTTTTCTTCATTTGAAACTTCCGTGTTATCTTCTACTTTTTGATCTAACACAATATTTTCAAGTATTTCTGTTTGTTCATTAAGTATTTCTGTTTTATAATCACTTGTATATAAAAATTCTGTTTTATTTTCACTTAATTTTAATTCTGTATCTACCTTTTTTAATTTTTCTACTTTATCTTTATTTTTACTTATATTGTTTTTTGATTTTGTTTTAGTTAAGTCCGCGCCACAATACTTACAAATTTTTGTATTATTAGAAACAGCTTTTTTACATTTTTTACAAGTTTTCATAGTACACAACCTTCTTTTCTACTAATATAATAATATTTATAAACATTCTACTTTATTATATCATTATATGAATTTTATGTCATTAAAAAAAACAAAAAATATTTTTGTTTTTGATTAACAATCATTTACTATAAAAACAATATAATGGCGGAGCGGGAGGGATTTGAACCCTCGCACCAGTTACCCGATCTACACCCTTAGCAGGGGCGCCTCTTCAGCCTCTTGAGTACCACTCCAAGTAATGTTTTTGAACGTACAATTATTATATAATACTTTTTAATTTTTTTCAACAAAAATATTATTAAGTGTTAAACCTTTTTGAAAATGTTACATATAAATTTTTTGAAAATGTTACATCTAT
>CAZRBE010000002.1:0-23330 GCA_964598285.1 uncultured Mycoplasma sp. | reverse complement strand
TTTATGACGTTTTCTCTTACTCCTGTTCCTGTAAATCTATATATCGCATATGATATTCCTACTACTGCTATTATTAGTACTATTAATCCTATCATTGTTAGTGATATCTTTTTTACATTTGTTTTTTTCATTTTTACCTACTACCTTTCTATAACAATTATAACATTTCTCCTATTTTTTACAATGTTTAATCTTTTCATTAAATAAAAAATTTCCCTTTTTTCTTTAATAAATATAAAAAATTATGTATAATCTAATTGGGTGATAATTTTGAAGAAAAAAAAAGGATTACTTATTGTAATATCAGGTCCTTCTGGAATAGGAAAATCAACTATTAGAAAAAAAATAATAGCTGAAAATAATAATTTTTGGTATTCTGTGTCTATGACAACAAGAAAACCAAGAATTGATGATAAAACAAAAAAATTAGAGATTAATGGAAAAGAATATATTTTTGTAGAAAAAGAAGAATTTTTTGAAAATATAAAAAATAACAATTTTTTAGAATATAGTGAAGTTTATAAAAATATCTTCTATGGAACATTAAAATCAACAACTTTAGAAATGATAGATAAAGGATATAATATTATTTTAGAAATAGATGTTGATGGGGCATTAAAAATAAAAAAACTATATAAAGATGCTATGCTTATTTTTATAATGCCTTCTTCTTTTGAAGAATTAGAAAAAAGATTAAGAAATAGAAATTCTGATAATGAAAAAATAATAATTGAAAGACTAGAAAAAGCAAAATACGAAATATCTAAATCTAAATATTATGATTATATAATTAAAAGTACTACTAGAACAAAAGATTATAAAACAATTAAAGATATAATTAATAGTAAACTTGAAAAAATGTAGGAAATTTCTACATTTTTATTTCAACTAATTTTTCATCTAAAATACTATAAAAATAAGTAAATATAGGTTTATTAGTTTTTATTTTTAAATAATTTTTATATATTTCTAATTGTTTTATATAAGTTTTATCATTAATGTTCTTTAACTTATAATCTATTATTTTTATATTATCTTCATATTCTAATATCAAATCTATAATACCATTATATTCTACACCATTTTTTTCATAAACAAATTCATACTCTTTATAAATTTTTGTATTATTTAAATCTATAGCATCTAAAAATTTTTTTATAATTTTGTCATATTCTTTAGGTACTTTAGGATTATAAAAATCTGTAACTTCAAATAAATAATGGATATAACTACCATAATTCATATTTAATGCATCTTCTTTTGTAATTAATGTTTTTATTGTTTTAGAAGCATGTTTATTTTGTATTAATTCTTCTTTTATATCATTTTCTTTAACAATTATTTTTTCATTATAATTATTACATTCATATAAAGATGTATTTTTTATTTTATAATTCTTTATCGTATTAATATTATCTAAATTAATATTTTTTGTATATGTTTTTAAATTAGTTTTAATGGACTTTAACATATCTAAAAAAGATTTATATTTAATTCTTATATTGTTTTCTATGACAGAATTTTTATATTCATCATTATCTTCATCTAAATTAGCTATTATAATCATTTTTTCTTTACAACGAGTAAGCGCTACATAAAAAAGTCTTATTTGTTCTGAAATTTCTTCTTGAATATACTTTTCTTTGACTAACTCTTTTGTAATAGTAATACCAATTCCCTTTTTATAATATGGAGTAATAATGCCAAATTCACTTTTAAAGAAAAATTTATCATTCAATTCTTGAATATTAAATTCTTTATATAAACCACTATAATAACAGAGATTAAATTCTAATCCTTTTGATTTATGAATAGTCATTATTTTAACATTATTACCATATTTGGTATTTAATGAATATCTTATTTTAAAATCGTTATCTATTACTTCATTTAGATATTCGCTAAACATAGAAATGGTCCAGTTAAGATTTTCTACTTCTTTACATATATTCTGAAGAGATTCTATTCTTATCATAGCATTTTCTACATTACCAATAGTAACCAATTTTTCATAAATGTTAAATTTTTCAATAATTAAATTTAATATTTCAAGTGGAGATAGATAATATAGTTTATCACTTATTTCTTTTGATATTAAAAATATATCACTTTCATAAATAGTATTATTTTTTATATTTTTAAATATATCATTATCTTTGTAATCTTTAATAAAACTTCTAGCAATACTTACATAACAATATTTAAATTCTTTATCAAAATTTCTATTATTTATTTTTAATATAAACTTGATTATATTTCTTATAATAAGAATTTCATCTCCTGTTGTTAATGTTTCATCAGCATAAATAGCTAGTGGTATACCTAAATATTCAAATATTTGTTTATAAATTATAAAAGCATTTTTTCTATCCATAATAATACAAATATCACTATAAGCAATATTTCTTAAAATTTGTTTTTCACTATCAAATATTTGATAATTATTTTCTACTTTTTCTTTGATATCATTTGCTATTATAAATGCTTCAATTTCTTCTTTTGAAAATTGTTCATCATTAAAATAATTATATATTTCTAAGTTATTATTTTGATTTGTTTTACCATTCTTTTCATAATTTACATTACCAAATAACATTTTATGATTCTGTTTATAATTTGCTCCCCCTAAAAAATCATCCATAATAAATGAAAAAATCAAATTAATACTATCTATAACTTCTTTTCTAGAACGAAAATTTTTCAATAAATCAATTTTTATACCATTAGAATCATTATTATATAAATCATATTTATTTTTAAATATTAAAGGATTAGCATTTCTAAAACGATAGATAGATTGTTTTATATCTCCTACCATATAAACATTATTATTAGAGATCAAAGATATAAACATTTCTTGTAAATCATTAGTATCTTGATATTCATCAACTAATATTTCATTATAAAAATATTTTAATTCATCTCTTATCTCTTTATTTTCACTAACTATTTTAATAGCCATTTTACTTATATCTATATATTCATAAATACCAAATTTATCTTTATAATCATTAATTTGATGATCAAGTTCTTTTATAATATCAATTATTATTTTAATATAATCCTTTGTGGATATTAGAGTTTCTTTTATTTCACTTTTATCAGAGTAAGTAAGAAGTTTTAATATACTTTTTTTATATTCATCTATTTCATTTTTTATTTTTTTACCTTCAACATCCATATTTTTATATACTTTAGGTAAAGTAATATTAATATTAGATTTTATTTCATCATAATTTGTAGAATTTAAAAGTTTATTTAAACTTTCTGTTATTTGTTCATAATATTGTTCAGAGCAAAATGATTCTAACAAATTATATTTTTCCTTTATGGATTTTATTATTTTTAATAATATGTTTTCATAAGAAATAATTAAGTTGTTTACATAATCTTCATTAAAATAATTGTTTATATAATTATTTAAATAAATTTCTTTATCATACTTCAAATCAAGTTTCATAGAAATATTTTTTATTTCTTTTTTTATTAGAGTATCATCTTTGACACAAAAATCCCCAATTAACTTTAAAAAATATGAATTTTTTTCTTGATAAAGATTTTCAAATAAAGTATTTAAAATTTTATTTTTTAAACTATCAATAATATTACTATCAACAATATTAATTTTATCTGATATATTTAATAAGTAATGATATTTTTTAACAATAGAAAAAGCAAAAGAATCAAATGTTGTTATATATGAAGAATCAATATAATTTAATTGTTCAACTAAATTATTATCTTCAATTTTTTTTCTGATTCTATTTTTCATTTCTAATGAAGCTTCTTTTGTAAAAGTTAAAATAAGTAATCTGTCAATATTAATTCCATCTTTCAATTTTCTTAATACTCTTTCTGACAAAACAGCTGTTTTACCAGAGCCTGCACCTGCGCTTACAATTATATTATTTCCCTCTAAATTAATTGCTTTTCGTTGTTCTTCAGTCCAATTAGTCATTATCATCACCTCTTATTTCAGGTAAATTAATATAATCTTTTTCTTTCTTAAAACAGATATCTTTAAAATGACAATAAGAACAACTTTTAAAAGAATTATTTCCATATCCGATTTTTTTAGGATTAATAGAAAAATCAACATTTTCTATTTTTTTAATACATTCTTCTATCTGTTTTTCTACTGAATTAACTAATTTATTCATTGCTTCATTATTCATTACTTTGGCATTTTTATAAAATTCTTTTTCTTTTGTCATCTTTAAACTTTTTATTAATTTACTATTATCATAATTTTTGTCAAATTTATCTATAATATCACTATTACTATAGCCAAATAATTTCAAGCCATCTGCCCATTTATTACTTATTCCTTTTTCTGTTATAATTTCTTTATCAAACAATACTTTTTGTAAATAAAATCCCGCAACAGATACATCACTAAATTTTTGTTTTACCAAATAAAGGTATATAGGAAGTTGCATTTTCAATCCATAAGGAACATAATTAAGATCAATATCAGTTATTCCTGTTTTATAATCGACTAAAACTGCTACTTTATTTATATCTTCATTATAAATAATTTTATCTATAATTCCTTTAAAAGTTACTTTAAGATTATTTCCTTTAGTAACTATTATTTCTTGTTCCAACAGATATTTATTCAAAAGTATTTCTTCAGCTTGATTTTTTATAGTATTAACAATAAAATTTAATTCTTCTTTTAAATTATCTATAAAAAATTGTTCTTTATTAGTTAAAACTTTATTCTTTGTATATTTTCTTACTTCATCATTCACATCTAAATCAGTTAATAAACATACTTCTAAAATATGATGAAATAAATTGCCTATAAAAATTAAAAATGTTTCTTCATAGATATTCAAGTTTACAATATTTTTTAAATAATATTTAAAAGAACATTCATTATAATCATTCATAGAAGAATAAGACAGATAAATTTTAGAATCAATATAATCATAAATTAATTTTTTTTCTACACCATCAAAAATATTATCATAAGTACAATACAAATTATCATTAAATGTATTATATAAAATATTTAAATTATCATCTTTATTACCATATTTAAAAAATAAATCCAACTTTTTTGCTAATTTAACTTTTTCATAAGCTTGTGAATAAGCGATTTTTTCTTTATTAGTGAATAAAACATTTAAATGCAATTCTTTAATTAAAATAGATGGATAATAAGTAGTTTTATTATCTGCTACTTTATAGGTAATAATTAAATTTTTAATTGAATGAATATTATTTATTATAGATTTTTTAATATTATTATTAATTTCATATATTTTTTCTAAACCTAATTCTATTTTCAAGTTATTAGTAATATATTCTTCATCTTTTAAAAAATCAGGTATAATTCCTTCATTAAAATTTATACAAAAAACATATTCATCATCAAATAAAGTATTTATATTAACTATATCTACAGCATTTTTATATTTTTCTTTTTTGACAAAAGTATTTTTTAAATCATAAGTGATAAGTTCTTTTACTACATCATTATTACTAAAATCAATATATTTATTACAAATATTAATAATTTGATTTATTATTTCATCATTATTAAAATTTTCTTTTAAACTGTTAATTTGTTTATTAACATCACTATCTAGATTATCTATAAAAAATTTCCCTAATTCTGTATTTATTATAGCCGTAGTTTCATTCAAATTTATTGGTATTTTATAAAATTTAAAAATTTTTTTTAAAGTATTATTATAATCTTCCTTTATATTAGTTATTTTTATTTTATTTATATCAATTCCTTTTTCTAACAATTCACTTATTTTAAAAGCTACATATTCTATTTCTTCTTCCATTGTAGCAAATTCATATACACTTGGAATATAATTATTAACTTGTTTATCAATAATTTTTATATTTGTAATACTTTTTATCATATTTAAAGACTTTTTAAAGAAATTATTTAAATAATCATATCCATAAACTACAACATTAAATGTTTTTAAATAATTCTTAAATAACAAATCAATTATTAACAAATTTTGTTCTTCTAATTCACGTTTAATCATAACTAATTTATTTAATTTATCACTTTTATAATTTTTATTTTCCACATAAATAATATTTTGTAAATACATCAAAGCAATATCACATTTTAATTTATATTTATCCATTAAATAATAAATAGCTTTTTGATCATATGAAAAATAAAGTTTAGAAATTAATTCTTCCATAGTCATAAATTTAATATCAAATAATTTATTTTTAGTATTTAATTCTTTTAAAATTATTTTTTTTATATCGTTACTACATATTAATAATGTTTTATCACTTAATTCTTTTAAAAAATTCATTAACATCACCTTAATTTATTTTGATAAAATACTTAAAGCATTTTTAGCAGCGTTTTGTTCTGCCTCTTTCTTTGAAAAGCCAGTTCCTATTCCTAAAACAATCCCATCAACTTTAACACCAACTTTAAAAAATCTATTATGAGCAGGTCCAGATTCTTCTAGAACTTCATAGTCTAAAGATTTCCTATCAGTTTGAACAGCTTCTTGTAATATAGATTTGTAATCTTCAAACAATAATATATTTTTATTTTCAATATAAGGAATAATTATTTTCAATCCAACTTCTTTAGTTTTTTCATACCCCAAATCTAAATACAATGCTCCCATAAATGATTCAAAAACATCTGCCATAATAGCTTTTTTATGATTTCCTCCGACATGTTCTTCTCCTTTTCCAACCTTGATATAGTTACTAAATCCTAAGTCATTAGAATACTCATATAAAGCGTTTTCACAAACATAACTAGCTCTTATTTTTGTCATTTCTCCTTCGGAATATAAAGAACTTTTATACAAATAGTCAGAAATAATTAAATCTACAATTGCATCACCCAAAAATTCCAATGTTTCATAGGATTTTAAATTATTTTCATAGGCATATGAAGTATGAACAAAGGCTTGGTTATATAATTCAATATTTTTATAATTAATACTTAAGTTTTTTAATAATTCTTCCATAAGATTCTCCTTTTTATATAAAAAGAATAACACATAAAACTTTTTTTATCAAATTTATTTTAAATTCTTTAATTGATAAATTACTAATTTAATAGTAAAATATTAATAGAGGTTATAAATGAAAAAAATTGCAATTTTTCTTATAAAATTTTATCAAAAAATACCAGGTCCTTGGCATAATTGTTGTAGACATTATCCAACATGTTCAAATTATGCAATTGAAGCTTTAAATGAATATGGTTTTTTTAAGGGAATAAATCTTGCAATTAGAAGAATAATAAAATGTAACCCTTGGGGAACTTATGGTTATGACCCCATTCCAAAGAGAGGATTAAAAAAATGAAAAAAATTTTTATTTTAGTTATTATAATATCTATATTTTTTACAACTGGATGTTTAAAATTTGATAATATGGAAGATATAAATATAATAACTACAATATATCCCATTGAATATGTAACAAATAGGTTATATGGAAATAATTCTACAATTACAAGTATATATCCAAGAAGTACTAATATTAATGATTATGAGATAACAAAAAAACAATTAAAAGATTTTAGTCAATATGATTTATTTATTTATAATGGAGAATCAGAAGAAAGACAATATGCTACTACTATGTTAAATCATAATAAAAATTTAAAAATAATTGATGCATCATATGGATTGGAAGCATCTAACATTTCATCTGACGTTTGGTTAAATCCTTCAAATATATTAATGATTGCACAAAATATTAAAAATGAACTAGAAGAATATATTTCTAGTAACTATATAAAAGAAGAAATTGAAAACCAATATCAATTACTAAAAGTTGATATATCAGAATTAGAAACTGAGCTAAAAAAAACTGCAGATAATTCTAAAGATAAAAGAATTATTTCAGCAGATGAGTCTTTAATGTTTTTAGAAAAGTATGGATTTGTGGTAATAAATTTAACTGAAGATGGAATAGAAAAAAGTAACAATGTTAATTTAGCTAAATCATTATTAAAAAATGGTGATTTAACTTATATCTTTGTAAATGAATTTGATGAGGAAACAAATTTAATTAATGATTTAATTAATAATTATTCTGCAAAAAAAGAAACATTTAAAATTATGACAACAATATCTGAAAAAGATATTAGTAATAATGAAGATTATTTATCAATTATGAGTAATAATATCTCTTTTATAAAAGAAGAAACATATAAATAAGAGCCCAATTTTGAGCTCTTATTTATTATTCAATTTCTATTTTCTTTTTAGTATTGATTTCTTCTTTTTTAGGAACAATGATTTTTAATATACCATGTTTAAATTCTGCTTTAACTAAATCTTCAGTAATATCTCCAACATAAAACTGTCTTTGATAGCTACCATAACTTCTTTCTCTTCTGATGTAATTTTTCTTTTCTTCATCTTTCTTTTCTTCATGGTTAGCAGTTACAGTTAAGTATCCATTATCACAGTCAACATTAATGTTTTCTTTATTAAAACCTGGCATATCCATTTCAATATAATAATTGTCATCCTTCTCATAAATATCACATTTCATGTTAGTAGAATTTTTTGTTTCTGGTACAAAATCATCAAAAAAATCATCTAAAAAGAATTTTCTTGGTACTAAATTCATAATTCATTCCTCCTTACAATTATTGTTATATCACTATTTTTGGCACTTGTCAACACTAAGTGCCAAAAATATTTTATTTTTTTACATATAATTTAATATGAACAATAATTATGAAATTAAACTATTAAATTTAAGTGAATTTGGTACAATTCTTTTTTTAATTGCCACAATTATTTCATTGTATTTAATAGAAAGTGAAAAGAAAAAAAAGAATAACCAAAATATTAATAATTTACAAATATATAATAGAATTTTTATTATATTAATATTACTTTTATTCTTATTTATAAATATTGAAAACAAAAGAATTGCTGAATACAACAATAAAGATATAAAACCATATAATATGCAAATTATGGCTAGTATTTTAGTATTAATAGCAGCAGTTATTTCTCTTTATCAAACAAATTATAGTAATCAATTGGCTAATATAGAAAATCCTGAATTATAAACTAAGTCTCTATTAATATTATTCTAATTTCTGATATCAGAGATCATATATGGATCAGAAGAAGTTCCAGTACCACTTAATATTAAATTATTACTTAAACTTATTACTGGTCTTACTCCTAAAGAAATATTAACTTTGGCAAAATTAATAGCAGAATTAGAATAACTTATGTTATAAGCTTCATCACTTTCATATTTAGCAGGGCTTAATGTCCACCAACCAGTAGAATCAATATATAGATAATTTTCTGTATTGGCAACATTATAAACATTACCAGAAACAGCAAGTTCTGTAGCACTTAAAAGACCAATTTTATTAGTATAAACTCCATTTGTATTACATTTAAAAGTTGGATTAGTACTTGTTATATTTTTTGTATATGAAGTATAATAATTACTTCCATTTTTTGTAATATAAGAATTATCTAAACAAAAATTACTATTTGAAATATAGCTTCCATAGTTAGTAGCTAAATGTGTTTCATACCAATTATCTATACTTGTTTTTATATTACTTGAAATTGTATCACCTGCTTTTTCATATATATATCCCGTATAACTCAAACTATTAACTGTTTCATTAAACTGGCTTACTCCAATAAAATCATTTAAAATTATTCTTAATGAGCCATCTTCATTTATTCTTACTATTCTCCAGATGATATCATCTCCTGCAGAATGAGTAACCGTAACATTTTCTCCAGATGAATTTTGATATGTTACTGATGTATTTGCTTGATATGTTCCAAATTTTATATAGTTATTACTGACTGTTCCTCTAAAATAATATGTATAACTATTAGAAATCCCAGTAATTTTAAATAAGCCACTTGTTTGAAGATTACTTGAAGATGGCGCAACATAAGCAAAATTAGGATTTGTAGTACTTCTATTTGTAACTCCAGTCTGTGATAAAACTTGATAACCCGTTGTATTAATATAAGCTGATCCTTTAGCAGATGTGGCAGTTACAATAATTTTATTATTAAAACTATTAGAAAAATCAGTTGCATCATAATCTATCCACATTCTTAAATTAAAAGTTTTAGTCTCTCCGACCTCCAAATAACCAGAGTCAATTAAATAACTACTTCTTACATCAGTTGGTGTATTTTCCAAGGTAACAGCAGAAAAATTTGATACTAAAGTCGGCTCAAAATAACTACCTCCTGTCAAATATAATTTTACTTTATTTTCATTTCCTGTTGCTGAGGTTGTCAAAACATTAAAAGTAGTCTCATAATATGCATCTAATGTACACGAATTGGTAATTGTGAAGACATATGGTGTACTATTTTTCCCCATAGCATTAGTAATAGGAGCGGCATTACTTAAAGTAATTACATTTGATTCTGTAAAATCAACTTGTAAACATCCCGACTGAACCAAATTAGTTTCTTCTCCTTTTAATATAAAATTTAAGTAAGCAAACGAAAATCCTCCGATTACAATAAAAATTAATCCAATACAAATAAGTAATTTAATTACATTGTTTTTTTTAAAATATTGTAAAAAGTTTTTCATAAAAAACCTCCTATAAAAATAGTAACATTATTTATTTTTACCCTATATGTTGATTATATCATTTAAAAATATAAAAATAAATAAAAAAAATAACCTTTTTTTAAAATACATGATATAATAAATATTATTGGAGGGAATTAATATGAATTTAAAAGGAAGTAAAACTGAAAAAAACCTTATGACTGCTTATGCAGGAGAAAGTCAAGCTAGAGTAAAATATGAATATTATTCATCACAAGCAAAAAAAGATGGTTATGAACAAATTGCTGCTATTTTTGATGAAACATCAAGGAATGAAAAAGAACATGCAAAATTATGGTTTAAATATTTACATGATGGTAATGTAGCTGAAACAAAAATTAATTTAAAAGATGCTGCTAATGGCGAAAATTATGAATGGACTACTATGTATGATGAATTTGCTGAGCAAGCTGAAGAAGAAGGATTTAATGAAATAGCAAGACTTTTTAGAGGAGTTGCGGCTATAGAACAAGAACATGAAAAAAGGTATTTAACTCTTCTTAAAAATGTTGAAGATGATACAGTATTCAAAAAGAAAGAAAATAAAATGTGGATTTGCAGAAATTGTGGTCATATTTATATGGGAACTGAAGCATTAGATGTTTGCCCAATTTGTAATCATCCAAAAAGTTATATGGAAGTAAAATGTAATAATTATTTATAAAAGCACTTTTATTAAGTGTTTTTTCTTGATATAATTTAACATGATAGGATGTGTTATTATGATAATTTTTTATATGTTAAGTTTATTTTGTTTTATATTGGGATTTATATTATTTTTTTGTGTATGGTATTTAGATATCAAAAAACGTTATAAATTAATTCCTAAAATTAAATGTAATTATTGCATAATAATACCCGCGAAAGATGAATCAAAAGTTATAACAAAATTATTAGATAGCATATATACTCAAACAAAAAACTTTTCTAATATTTATGTTATTGTAGAAAATAAATCTGACAAAACTTGCTCTATTGTAAAAAAATATAATGGTAATATTATTGTTAGAAAAAATTTAGAGGGGAAAAGAAATAAAGGATTTGCCTTGGATGAAGGAATTAAAACTATATTAAGTAAAAAAAAATATAATTTATATCTTATTGTAGATGCCGATACTACTTTAGACAATAATTATATAAAAGAAATGATTAAATCTTATAAATTAGGTTATCAAGTGATTTTACCTTATAAAAATTCTCAATCTTGTAATAATGTTATAGAATCATGCTCAGCATTGACTTTTTCTTTTGTTAACAACATTGTTAATCAAAAAAAAGCCAAATTAAATCATGCTTTATTAATTTCAGGAAGTGGTATTGGAATAAGTGATAATTTAATTAATAAATGGAAAGGTTATCCATTCACGTCTTTAACGGAAGATTATGAACTTAGTCTTTATTGTTCCGCTAATAATGTTCCTATGATTTATAATAAAGATGCTATTTGTTTTATAGATAATCCGACAAAATTAAAAGAATCTGTTAATCAGAGAAGTAGATGGATAAAAGGATTCTTTGAATCTAGAAAAAACAATTTAAAAAATATAGATGATTATTCAAAAATAGTAGGCATATTACCACATTTATTAATAATAATTGGTTGTTTGTTATTCATTTTAACCAGTATTATTCATTCTATTTATTACTTAATCAATTCAAGCAATTTATATTTATATACTTTATTTGCTATAATTATTAACTTATTTTTAATTTATATTATTTTATGTCTAATTAGTATTTGGACTTTATTAAAAGAAAAAAAAGAATTTAATATATCAAAAAAAGAGATGATAAAAGCAGTTTTTTTTAATCCGATTTTTCTAAGCACTTATCTTTGGTGCTTAATAAAAAGTTTTAAAAATAATAATTGGACTAAAATAGATCATAAATAAAAATAACTAAAATATTTTATTTTGATTTTATTGATGATATATAATTATTAACCTTTCCTGCCCAAGTATTACTTCCATTAGCATATTTATCTTCCATTAACTCGGCGGTTGTTAATCCTTTTTTATAATAATTTTTTGAAATATTAGTAATAAATTTAGTTATTCCTATCTCTAAAGTATCATATTTTCTAAAAGATGTGCCTTCACAATATGGCGTTCCTTTTACTCCCCCAACATTATTACATTCTCTAACTAAATAACTACATCTCCATTTACAACCCGTTTCATATAATGAAATAGCAACAACTAAATAAGGATCAACTCCCATCTCTAAAGATACTTCAGCGAATATTTTTCCAGTGCTTTTTAAATTAGAAGTTAATGATTTATTAAGCTTATTTGCTAATTCATCCATAGTAAGACCATCATAAACAATTTCATTAAAAACTGATATAGAGTCTTCAGTAGCAAAAAAATTAATTTTTTTATTTTCTTCAGGCATCTCTTCTGGTGTATTAGCACTAACTTTTTTTTGTATTTCTTCTCTTTCTTTAATTTCTATATAATTAATATAAGCTAAAAAAGATAAAATGGTTAACAATAAAATCATAAATGCCAGTAAGATTATCAATATTTTTTTAGTTTTTTTTAGCATAAATACCTCTACAAATAGTTATTATAACAAGATATTTTTATTAAGGCAAATTATTTATATTTTTCACAAATATAATTATATATATTTTCCCAAGATTCTATTCTATTAAGATTTTCATTTTCTTTGTTATATTTACTTCCAAATAATATGACATCAATCGTACGGATTTTAGAAACACTTCTACAATTATTAATTGAATCATCAATAAAAATATCAATGTTTTTTTGTAAACAAACTTTATATTTATCACCACAATTAACAAATATCTTATCAAATAATATTTCATTTTTATTTAAATAATCTTTTACAATACTATATGTTTTTTGTTTGCCTAATGTTTTTCTAGCAGTAATAAAAATTATTTCATTATTTTCTTTTAATTTGTTTATATAATATTTAGCGCCCTTTAATAATGGTAATTGGGGTAATATTTCATAATAAAATTTTTGGGCAAAAATATTATAATCTTTAAATTCAATATATTGATTATTTTTCTTACAATCTTCTATTTTTTTTATATCTAAATTATAATATTCGCATAAAATAGGTAAAACATAATTGTCAGTATCACAAATTGTATTATCTATATCAATTCCAATTCTCATATAAAACTCCTAATATAAATTATATCATATTTTTATAAATTTTATATTATTTTTCCTTAATAAGTGTTATAATACTTCCTAAAGGAGAGTTTTTTTATGAAAATATATAAAAGAGAATTACCTGAGGGAATAAAAAAGGAATTTGTTCGTGAAAAAGGTATTAAGGTAAAAATATTAAATAGTTTATACTGCAAAAAAAACAAAAAAAGCAAATAAAAATATATAATTATATGTATTTTAAATTATCAACAAAATAAGTAGATTTATTTCTACTTATTTTCTTTTATTAAACTTAATGATACTCTTTCCTTTTCCTTATCTATTTCACAAACATAAAACACTAAAATATCTCCTACTTTTAAAATTTCACTTGGATGCTTTAAAAAATTATGACTAATTTTTGATATATGAATCAAAGCATCATTGTGCAACCCAATATCTACAAAAGCTCCAAAAGAAGTTACATTTCTTACAATTCCCTCTATTTCCATCCCATTTTTCAAATCATTTATTGTTAAAATATCACTTTTTAAATTTACTTGGTTTAATTCATCTCTTGGATCAATAATTCCATTTATTAAATTTTCTTTAATCATTTGCAATTTATCTTCACTAATATCATATTTTTTTTGAACTATTCTATCATCAATTTTCAATAAATTTGTTTTCATTTCATCTGTACCTATTAAAGAAATATTTATATTATAATCATTTAAAATATTATTAACTAATTTATAATCTTCAGGGTGAATATTGGTTTTATCTAAGGGATTATTTCCTTCCAAAATTCTTAAAAATCCTATGCTCTGTTCATAAACTTTATCTGTTATTGTTTTTATATTTAATAATTCTTTTCTTTCATATATTTTTCCATGCTTTTTACGATAATTAAGAATAGCAGAAACACATTTTTTATCAAGACCTGAAATATGTAACAAAATTTGTTCAGAAGCTGAATTTATATTAACTCCTACTTTATTAACAACTTTACTTACAACAAACTTTAGTTGTTCTTCTAAATCTTTAGATTTTAAATCATGTTGATAAAGCCCAACTCCAATACTTTTGGGATCTATTTTAACTAATTCTGATAAAGCATCTTGTAATCTTCTAGCAATAGATACTGCGCTTCTCTGTTCTACTGAAAAATTAGGAAACTCTTTTTTTGCTATTTCACTAGCGGAATACACACTAGCACCAGCCTCACTTACAATAATATATTTTACATCTAAATTGTTTTCTTTAATTAAATTAGCTACAAATGACTCACTTTCACGCGATGCTGTACCATTTCCAATAGCGATAATTTTAACATTATATTTATCAATTAAATTTAACATAATTTTAGCAGATGAAATTTTATCATTTTTAGGATCATGCGGATATATCACACTAATATCTAAAAGTTCCCCTGACTCACTTACAACAGCTAGTTTACAACCAGTTCTAAAAGCTGGATCAAATCCTAATACTACTCTTTCTTTGATCGGAGGTGTTAAAAGTAAATTTTCTAAATTTTCTCCAAATTCTTTTATACCAATTGTACTAGCATAATCAAACAAATCATTTTTTATACTTCTTTCAATAGAGGGTTCAATTAATCTTTTATAAGCATCATCAATAAAAGATAAAACATAAGATTTTAAAGGAAATATTTTATTACCTATTATCTCTTTTTCTAAATAAGAAATAATTTTATTTCTATCAATATCAATATCATAAGATATAACATTTTCTTTTGAAGCTCTATTTATGGCAAATATTCTATAACTTTTAGAATTAATTATTTTTTCGCTAAAATCATAATATATTTCATATGTCTTTAAATCATCCTTAGCCACTTTTTTCTTTTTTGTTTTAATATAACCATTTTTTACAGTATATTCTTTAATCCATTTTCTGTATTTAGGATTATCAGAAATTATATCTGCTACTATATAACCAGCATTTATAATTGCATCTTCTAAAGATTTTACTTCATCATTTAAATAAGGACTGGCAATTTTTTCATCACAATTTGGAAAAGTCATAATTAATTTTGCCAAAGGTTCTAATCCCAATTTTATTGCTTCCATGCCTTTTGTTTTTTTCTTTTCTTTAAATGGTAAATATATATCTTCAACCTCACTTAATTTTGTTGAATTATCAATAGAGCATTTTATTTCATCTGTTAACATACCCTTTTCTGCAATTAAATTTTTAACAGTTGTTTTTCTTTCTTCTAAATTAATATTATATTTATATAATGACTCAATATTCTTTAAAGAATCTTCATCTAAAAAACCAGTTAATTCCTTTCTATAACGAGCAATAAATGGAATAGTACAATTATCACTTAATAATTTAATAACATTTTTTACTCCCTTATAATCTATATTTAACTCTTGACTTACTTTTTTTAATACTTCTTCACTCATAATAATACTTCTCCTTACATAATATAGATTAACATAAATATTCCCTTAAAAAAAGACTTGTAATAAAAAAAGATACATATAATATATCATTTTTATCTAAAATAACTTCTCTAATTTTAACTTCTCTTTGGTTTGATAATCCAAAAATTTTAATGCTAAGTCTAGTACTTCTTTACCAGCAATTTCCTTATAATCATTTATTTTTTCACTTATTTTATTTATTCCAGAGTTGATTCCCTTTAAAAGTATTTCTGATATTGTTGATAAATCATCAGGGCTTACCTTCATATTAATTTCCATTCCACTACCAAGTTTTATAAAAAATCCATTTTCTATTGGTTCTTCATCATTCCTATTTAAAAGTTCAGTACTTTTACTCTTATATATTTTATACTCTATTAATTCTTCCTTTAATACTTTTTTTATTTTATTTTTAGAAGAACCAATATTTTTTAATATTTTTTCTAAAGTAAAAACTGCCATAGATGATTCTTTATAAATATTTTGTAATAATTCAACATTTTCCATATAAATTCCTCCATTTTTATTATGAATAAAAGAAATTTATTTATACTTAATTTTTGTTTTTTTGTAGTTCATAACACTCTATTAAATTATTTATTAACATAATAACAGTCATTGGTCCCACTCCTCCTGGAACAGGAGTAATAAAAGAAGATTTAGAACAAACCTCATCAAATAAAACATCTCCATATATTTTATTATTACATCTTGTAATACCCACATCAATTATTACAGCATTATCTTTAACAAAATCTTTTTTTATTAAATTTTTAACTCCAGTAGCAGTAATTAAAATATCACTATTTTTAGTAATTTCTCGCAAATTATTTGTTTTAGAATGACACATTGTAACTGTACAATTTTTATCTAATAATAATTTGAATAAAGGAATAGCTAACAAATTAGTTCTTCCAATAATACAAGCTCTTTTCCCCTCTAAAGTGACATTATAAAATTTTAACAATTCCATAACTCCTAAAGCAGTACATGGTATAATTCCTTTTTCTTTTGTATATAGTTTCCCAATATTAATACTTGTCAATCCATCAACATCTTTATAATAAGAAATAGTATTAATTATTTTTGATTCATCATATTCTTTAGGTAGTGGTAACTGAACTAAAATACCTGTAATAGTATTATCATTATTTAATTTTTTTATTTCTTTTATTAAATCTTCTTCTGTTATAGAACTATATTTTAAATGTTTAAAACAGATTCCCATCTCTTTACAAAGATCTTTTTTCTTTTGTATATAAACATTAGAAGATTCATTAGTACCAATTTGAATAACTGCTAAAGTCAATGGTTTATTAATATTCTTTATTATATCTTGTAACTCATTTTTTAATTTATTACTTACTTTATTTCCATTCATTATTTTTTCCATATAAAATCACCATATTAATTATACAATAAAATATTGGTTTTTAAAATAGTAGTGTTATAATAAAATAATAGGTGATTTATATATGGATATACTAATAGCACAAATTATTGGAATAGTTGCTTTTTTAACTTTTATTTTTAGTGTTCAAACAAAAAACAAGAAAAAACTTTTAATATTACAATTAATTGCTAATTTTTTGTATGGAATTCAATATCTTTTATTATTAGCGCCAACTGCATCTTTTATGAATTTCATATCAGTTATTAGATGCTATATCTTTTATATATATGAAGAAAAAAATAAAAAACCATCAAAATTAGTTTTAACAAGTATATTAATATTTATAATTTTAATTGGTATTTTTACAGTTAATAATTATCTATCAATTATTCCCGTAGCAATAGCAATTTTATATACAATATCTACATGGCAAAAAAATATGAATATAACTAGATGGTGCTTTACAATTGCCGCTATGCTTTGGATTTTATATAATATTTCTGTTGGAGCATATACTTCTTTAATTGGTAATTCTTTTGAACTAATTTCAGGAATAACATCATTAATTAGATTTAAAAAAAAATGAAAAACTAATTTTTTTCATTTTCATGTTTTAATTTTTCTATTTCTTTTTGTACTTTATCTTTTACGATTTCATCAACTTCAGATTGAGTATACATCTTAAGTTCAGAATCAGGATTTTTTAAATAACTATATAATTCTTTTTGATTTTTCAAAAGTTTTTCTTGTTGTTCACATAAATACTCTAAAATAAGTTCACTTTTCAAATCGACATGATAATCATTTTTACTTCTTAAACTATCTTTTTTTGCTTGCCTATTTTGACTCATCATAATAACAGGAGCTTGAAGGGCTGCTAAACAAGACAAAAATAAATTTAATAAAATAAATGGATAAGGATCAACCTCAAAAGTATTTGTGGTAAATATTAAAACATTTAAAATAATCCACAACAATAAAAACATTGCAAAACATATAATAAAAGTCCAACTACCAGCGATAGAAGCTACTTTGTCCGCAATATGATCTTTTTTAGTTTCTAATTCTTCTTCCTGCTTATCAATATCTACAGAAACTGGACTATCTATAATTAAATCCATTAATTCTTCTTCTTGTTGTTCTTCTAAATTTTTATTCATTAATAATTTTACAATTTCTTTTTTTGATTTTCTAATTCCCATAATATTACCTACTTACTCTTTTTATATCATCATAATTTGAACCACAAGTAACAATATTCTTGCCTTGATTCTTACTTTGATACATTAATTCATCAGATTTTTGTTTTATTTTATTTCTTAACTCAATTAAATTTAATGAAGATGATAGTTTAATATAACTAGAATCAACATAATAAGCCCCTATACTTGCACCTGCTATTTTTATTATTTTCCCATTATAATTAATTTCTATATCATTTAATTTTTTTAAAATACTTGTTGCTTTTAACTTCATCTGTTCTTCAGTTATATTTTTTAAAATTATTAGAAATTCATCTCCTCCAATGCGTCCTGCAATATCATCTTGCCTAATACAATTTTTTATAATTTCCCCAACTGCTCCTAAAACTTTATTACCTGCATCATGTCCATAAATATCATTAACAGTTTTAAATTCATCCATATCAAAATAAATACAAGAAAATGTCTTTTTTCGACCAATAACATTTTGTAAATATTCATCAAAATATTTCATAAATCCTTTGTTATTATATAAAGTACTAATTTCATCAACTATTAAGTTTTCTTCTATTTTTTTATGCTGAGTTATATTTTTTAAAGATTTTAATATATATTCTTTTCCTTCATATTTAAAGTCAGTCATAAAATATCCATATGATTCATTATTATAATTTAAAAATTTGCTATTTTCATCTCTTAATAACATAATTTTTCTAGTTTCTTTCAATTTTTCCTTATCAGTAGGATAAATTATATTGCCATCTTTATCTTCAATAATCAAATAAGAACCCATTATATCAAATAAAACTTGTTCTAACATTTGCATAAAAAACACCTCCAATTATATTAATTTTACAAAAATATAACTAACAATAGTAATAATAATCATTAATATTAATACTATTATAAACAAATATGCAGTTTCCGCAATACCTTTTTCTTTATTTTTATCTTTTCTACTACTTTTTTCTTTAATAATATCGTCTTTTTTATCCATGCTTGCACTATACATTCCACCATAAATAGTTTTCAAAAGTGGTAAATTTTCTTCTTGTCTTTTTATATTTATAGAAGTTAATAAAGGATTTTGAATATCTGTAATACTATCAATACTAATTGAATCAAATTTAATTGTTTTTGACATCTGAATATTAGTAATAATATTACATAAATCACTGATAAATCTATCTCTTAATATTTCTATTTCTAAATTATTATTATTAGCAATCATATCATAAGTAGCACATAAATCAAATTCTGTTATAGAAATAGGCATTTTTAAGTTGCTAAAATCTTGAAACATATTAATTACATCTTCATTTAAAATATTTAAATCAAGATGTAACTTTATTCCTATTGTATCAATTAATTTTACTTTATGTTTGTTCTCATATAATTTAATAGCATTTAATACTTCCATAACTTTTATTCTTTTAGCTTGCTTTTCTAATTTATTTTCGTTATAAACAAAATCAATATCTGGTAAATTATTTCTTGCCACTTTAATTACATCACATAAATCTTCTAAAGATAAAATAGACTGCCAACCACTTTCTTTAACATCTTTTAAGTTGCCTCTCCACTCAAATGGTTCAACATCTGTTATCAAATCACTAAAAACATCTATACTTCTTATAAATGGTTTTCTATCAATTCTTTTATGAGTTATATTATAATTTTTTATATATCTTGTAATGTCATCAACATAAGTTAATAGTTTTTGTTTTACTATCTCTTTTGATTGTTTATATAAATAATCAGGAAAACTATCATAATTAGTCAAAACATTTATTCTAACATGTTTATCATTTTCATAACAAAATTTCAACATTTTTTCAAAATCATTTTTATTATAAAACCCATTATAATTAACATATATTTTATAACTTGTTACTTCTCCCAGAGTTATTGATGAAAAATCATTATCAATATATGAAAATAATTTTAATGACTCATCATATGACATTTCTTTAATACCCTCTTTAGCTATTCTATAAGACCCATTAAATTTACCAAAAATAATATGTTGTAAATCTATTGATAACTTTGAAGTAAGCTTATTCATTGTTTTCATTAATAAAAAATTACTAATACTTTGATTATTCTTGGTCTCATCATATATTCTTTTAAAAGTATCTCTTACCTTAATAGGCAATAATTCATCATTTATAAGATCTTTTATAACTAATAAATTTCTTATTTTTTTGCTTTCATCTGTAAAAAATTCATTTATAGGCAAAAGATTATCTTGATATTTTTTATAACCAATCTTATTATTACCTAAGGCAAAAGTCATTAAATCTATCTGTTGATAATTTAAAACAACTCCAATATTATCTAAATCAAGTTCTTCAATTCTTGAATGGTTTATCTCATTTTTCTTTCTTAATTTATTAAAAAATTCATTACGAGCATTTATTATTTTATTATCATTATTTTCCATGTTATTACTCCTTGAAATTACACGATTAGTATCCTTAATATAAGTTTATCATATTTTATTCACTAATGAAAAGAAAAATTAAAAAAATCTCTATTAAAATAGAGATATTCTTAAAAATGCCAATTTTTTATTTCATCCATATCTTCCCCATGTTCTTTTATATACTTTTCGTGCTCTTTTAGTTTGCTTTTACACCACATTGTAACTTCTTCTTTCTCTTTTGAAAAACCATTTATATATTTTAAAACTTTAATTATAATATTAAATCTATCAATTTTATTTTGTACTCTCATATCAAATGGTGTAGTTATTGTTCCTTCTTCATTATATCCCGAAACATGAAGATTTTTATTTACTCTTTTATAAGTCAATTGATGAATCAAATTAGGATATCCATGAAAAACGAAAATAATTGGTTTTTCTGTTGTAAATAGATAATTATAATCTCTTTGTGTAAGTCCGTGTGGATGTTCATCACTAGATTGTAATTTCATTAAATCTATAACATTAACAACTCTTATTTTTAAGTTTTTTACTTTTTCTTGAAGAATTTTTGATGCCGCGATAACTTCAAGTGTTGGTGTATCTCCACAACAAGCTAAAATAACATCTGGTTTTTCATTGCAATTTCCAGCAAAATTCAGTACTCCTATACCTTTTTCGCAATGTTTTATAGCTTCTTTCATAGTTAACCATTGAGGTCTTAAATGTTTAGAGGCAACAATTACATTTATATAATTTTTTGTTTGAATACAATGATCAAAAGTACAAATTAAAGTATTGCTATCAAATGGTAAATACATTCTCACAATGTCAGCCTTTTTACTAACTAAATGATTTAAAAAGCCAGGATCTTGATGAGTAAAACCATTGTGATCTTGTTGCCAAATATGAGAAGTCAAAATATAATTTAAACTAGGTATATCATTTCTCCATGGTATTTCTTTTGATACTTTTAACCATTTGGCATGTTGACTAGCCATAGAATCTATAATTCTTATAAAAGCTTCATAGCTATGAATAAAACCATATCTTCCAGTTAAAAGATATCCTTCTAATAACCCCTCGCATAAATGCTCTGACAAAATAGAATCTATCACTCTACCATAAGGATCCAAATACTCATCATTACTTAAAATTTCCCCATTCCATTTGCGTTTTGTAACTTCAAAAATATGATTTAATCTATTAGATAAAGCTTCATCTGGCCCAAAAATAAGAAAATTATCTGGATTTAGTGAAATAATATCCCTTATATAATTCCCAAGTTCTAACATATCACTATCTTCTATATCACCAGGCTTCTTAAATTTAATTTCATAATTTCTAAAATCTGGAACTTTTAAACTTTTAAACAAATACCCATTAACATTGGGATTATTCCCCATACATTTTGATTCTTCTGGAATAAGTTCTTGTAATTTTTTTATCAGTGTTCCATTTTCATCAAATAATTCATTTGGTCTATAACTTTTTAACCACGCCTCTAAAAGTCTGATATTTTCTTTGTGACTACCATTAACAATTAAAGGTACTTGATGTGATCTAAAGGTCCCTTCAATTTGCTTATTAGAAACTTCTTTTGGCCCATACCAACCTTTAGGAGTTTTTAAAATGATCATAGGCCATTTTAAATTAGTAATATTAGATGATTTTTTATTTTTTTTAATATCTTTTAAAACCATATCCAATACTTTAGCCATTCTTTCATGCATATATGATGAATCAGTTCCAGATACTAAATAAGGTTTATATCCGCATCCTACAAAAAAATGATAAAGTTCATCATTACTCATCCTTCCAAAAATTGTAGGATTAGCTATTTTATAACCATTTAAATGTAATATAGGTAAAACCACCCCATCTGTTTTGGGATTAATTATTCGATTTAACATCCAAGAAGCTGCAAGTGGTCCTGTTTCTGCTTCTCCATCGCCAATAACACAAGAAGCTATTAAGGTAGGATTATCTAAAACTGCTCCATAAGCATGGGACAAACTATATCCTAACTCGCCACCTTCATGAATACTACCCGGGACTTCTGGAGAAACATGAGATGAAATTCCTCCTGGAAAACTAAACATTTTAAATAATTTTTGCATTCCT
>CAZRBE010000001.1:1089-23837 GCA_964598285.1 uncultured Mycoplasma sp. | reverse complement strand
TATATTGGTACAATCAATAACGATGATTCTACTTTTATGGTTACAGATAAAGTGTACGATAGAGCTATGCCTATTGATATCAATGACAAAGGTAAAGCTTTTGAGCCTGTTGATACTGAAGCTCAAGATATTAATTATTCATATTTAAATAATTTGTTTGATACTGCTATAAAAGAAAAAATTATTTCTGATAGTACATTGAAAAAAATTGAAATAATGGATGATTATGTAATAAAACATTTTCGTATTGCCTTTGGTAATCGTATTATGATGCAAATGAAGAAGTTTGTACCTGTTTATATTGCGTGTGGAGGAACAGAACTTAATGGCATTGATTATTTTATGGCTCGTAAAGTATTAAGAAAATTTGAGCAGTTGAATGTTTCTTATATTAGAGATGAAATAGATGGTTTTATTAAGTTTTTAGATGATACTTTTGGTAAAGAAGAATTTTATGAATGTAAAGAATATTTATTAAGACTTAAAAAACTAGCTTAATAAGAGGTGATTTTGAATGGATGATTTAAGTGTTTTAGGATTATATAGTAAAGCAGATGATAAACAAATTAAAGCCTTTTCTAATAATGTTGATTCTACTTTACAAATAAAAACTGATTTTAATAAAGTGGAATCAGATACTATATGGATAGATCAATTAGAAGAATCTCTTCCTTATTTAGATAATATTATACGCAATCCTAATAAATTTATTATAAATGAAGAGGAAGTAGTTAAAATAGAATTAGCTAGAAGAGTAACAACGGAAAGTATAAAACATTTAGCTCAACATACTAATTTTATTCAGGATATTGATGAAAAAACTGGAGATGTTAAACCATCTAAAATTTTGAATGTTAATAAAGAAGAAAGTTATAATACTTATGAAAACAGATTCATTTATAGCTTAATAAAAAACGTTCAGTTGTTTATTAATAGAAAAAAAGAGTCAAATATTGCTAGTGCATCTTTAAAAAACAATAAAAGTATTTCTTATAATGCTAGTACTAATGTTGGCAAAGAAAAAGTAAATGTAGCTTTACAATTTGAATCAAAATTAAATATAGGGGATTCAAATAGAGATAACGATACTTTGGCCAAAAGAATAGATAGAATAGAATTACAAATTAAAAATTTAATGAATTCTGAAGTTTATAAAAGTATTGATAAGCTTCATATTTCTTTAATAACTTCCCCCATTAAAAAGACTAACCTCATATTAAAAAATGTTAATTTTCAATATGCATTAAATTTATGGAATTATCTTCAGAATAATGTAAATCAAAATGGTAAAGAAACAAAAGAAAAAAAAGATTATCTAGAAAATGGGCAAATGAAAAGATATATTGATGAAACAGTACTTTTAGATTATTTAGTAGTAGATACAATTAATAAGCAACAAACTGGTAAACAAATTGATAAGCAAAATGTAACAGAAAAAATTGTAGCTAATATGGTTACAAAATTATTAGATGTAAATGAATCACTTACAGCTGAAGAATTAAAGGATGTTATTAGCAAACAATATGAAGTCATTAAATATAAAAATGTTGTAAATGATCAAGAAATACAGAAAAAATTCAAAAAATATCTTAATGATTATATTGAAAAAGTAAGTGAGGCTAAATTGATATGAAAAATTTTCTATTAAAACTCAAAAGAATTTTTAAAAAAATAAAAGAAAATGATTTTTTAAGATTTGTTATTAGATTTATAGAAACTATATTTACTATTGCGATTGTTTTAATTATTGCTACAATACTTGTTCAAAAGTTTTCAAAGAACAATTTATCTTTAGGAGGGTATAGGTTATATACTATTATATCTGACAGTATGAAACCAAAATATAAAATTGGGGATATGTTATTAGCTAAAGATGTAGATGTTACTGAATTAAAAGTTTATGATGATATTGTTTATAATGGAAAAGTAGATGATTTTGCGGGAAAAACTGTAGTTCACAAAATTATTCAAATAAAAAAAATTAATGGACAATATGAAATCACTACTAAAGGATTAGCTAATTACATGAACGATCCTACTGTTTATGCTGATCAAGTAATAGCAAAAGTAGTTTATAAAACTAAAATATTAAGTTTTATATCTAGTATTATAAATAATATATATGGATTTTATTTTATTGTTTTAGTTCCTTTTATAGTTATAATATTTATTGAAATAGTACGTGCTATTGAAGAAAAAAAAGATAATAAAAGAAAAAAAGAATTAGAAAGAACTGAAAAAGAAAAAAAAGCTAAAGAAGAGGAAGAAATTTTATAAGTAATGAAAGATAACAAAGAAAAAGAAGACAGTATTTTTTTAACAGTTATAAAAAGACTACTTAAGAGAGTAAGACCAAGTACAATATTAATACTTGTTCTTCTTTTATCTTGTAATGTCTTTGCTTGGTTTATTTATACAACGAGAGTAGATTCTAATATAACTGCTCATGTTAAAGCTTGGAATATTGCTTTTATAGCAGGTAATACACAACTATCTCAAGAAGTTAATTTTAATGTAGCTAATATTTATCCTGGTATGACTACATATGAAGAAACAATAACTGCCACTAATAATGGAGAAACGCAAGCTTCTTTCACATATGAAATTATTAGTGCTACTATTTTAGGAACAACTTATACAGTAGATGGAACTATTTTAACTAGTAATGAATTATTAAGAAAATTGGAAGAGGATTATCCTTTTTCAGTAATTTTTAATGTTAGCAGTGATACTTTATTATCCCAAGGAGGGGTTGGGTCTTTTACTTTACAAGTTATTTGGGCATATGAATCAGGAGATGATGTAGCTGATACATATTGGGGAAACGAAGCATATCTTTATCATCAAACTAATCCAGGGATTCCAAGTATTAGTTTAACTATGCAAATACATGCAGTACAAGTTACAGAATAAAATAATATTTTATCATAAAAAGTAGACTTTTTGTCTACTTTTTCTTAACTAATTAATTTTTTATATTTTTAACTATTATTTTGAATGAATGATAAGCTAACATCCATCGTAGCTTTAGTATTAGCAGTAGTAGTTGCTACAGTATCATCAGCATTAGTCATAGTGGCCTCTAAATTATCATTCCACATAACATATACTCTTATAGTGGTAAAAGTTGTAGAACCATAAGCAACTGTTCCTGTTATTGATTCGTTATAACTGCTAAAAGAAATAATTGTTGTTCCACCATCTAGAGAATATCCTGTTGATACTAAATCAGATACATTACTTGTGGCACTTGGAGTAGTAGTAACTGTATAGTTAAATGTAACATCTGTATTAGTTCCATCAATAATAATATCAAAATATCCAGTGGAGGTAGGAGCTACAACATTTGCTTTAATATTAGTATTACCTGAAAAAACTGGAGTTATAGTAGCTTGAGTTAAATTACCAGCTGTAATATCAGAATTATTAACTAAGATTTTCCATCTAGCAATTGTCATTTCAGCTTCACCTGCTACATTATTAACATATTTAGCATAAGTTTCTTGAATAAAAGTCATGCATACTAAAAGAGAAATTAAAGCAATAATTAATTTGAATTTCTTAATCTTAATCATATACTAAATCCTCCTATATACATCATTTTACACTATAATTTTACATCAAATAATAGTGTATAGTCAATTAAAGTGTACAGTGGCATAAATTATTTTACATAAAAATGTAAAATAAGCTTTTGCTTTCTTCTTATATTTTATTTATAAAAAATAAAATTTTGTCGTATTTTCTTGATATAAAATATCAATTATGATATTATTATCATGTAATAATATCAAGAATATAGGTGATGATAGTTGAACACTGAAGTAAAAACAACAGCTGATAAAGTTAATAGAAAAAAAAAGATATATAAGTGGGCTAAGTGGATCTTACTTATTTTGTTATTGTTTATTATTGGAATATATATTATTTCTTCAATTGTCTATAATGGAGGACATTTTACTATTAGTTTAGACAAAGGAACTAGGTTAAAACAAGATATTGTTTTATATGAAGATTTAAAATATAAAGAACCTCAAGTTAAATTAAGCGCTGGAAAAATTGATTATATGGATAATATTTCTATTGATTGGATACCTTCTAATATAGATACCCTAAAAGATGGATCTCATAATGGAGATAATTATATTGCTTATACTTATTATGTTGAAAATATTGGAGATGCTCCAATTAATTATTGGTCTGAGTTATATATTGATGATGTTGTCTTAGAAGTTGATACTGCGATTAGAGTAATGATAATTCAAAATGGTGCTTCAAAAACTGTCTATGCTAAATTAAATGCTGATACTGGATTAAAAGAAAAAGAAACAGAACCATTTTTTTCTGATGAAAAAATTTTTATTAGAGAAAGAGATAATTTGAAAGTTAATGAAATAGACAAATATACTATTGTGATTTGGATTGAGGGAGATGATCCTGATTGTCTTGATAATCTTTTAGGTGGAGAAATAAAAATGCATATGTTAATAAGAGATGAACACGTAGTAGAGGAGTAAAATATGGAAAAAAAAGAAGAAAATAAAGAAAAAAATAAGATTTTTTTGTTACTATTTTTGTTATTTATGACTTTGATTATGTTTTCTACTACTAGTTATGCTTGGTTTTCTGCCAATAGAATGGTTACTATTGATACTTTAAATATTAAAGTATCAACTGTTGGAGGAATTGATATTTCAGCTGATGGAATTAATTGGGAAAATAGTATTAATACGGAAAAGTTAATTGATGTTAAAACTACTACTTATACAACAAATACTAATCAACTACCACTTTATTTAGAAGCTGTGTCAACTGGAGGTAATGTCGATGGAACAGGTCTTTTAGAAATGTATTATGGAATAACGAATAATACAGCAGTGGGGGATGATTATTATCTTTCAGCTACTAAAGATATTGAAGAATTTGGTTATGGAGTACTTAGCAATGGCAATTTCATAGCTTTTGATATATTCTTAAGAACTACAAGTGATAAAGATTTATATTTAACAACAGATTCTAATGTAACTTATGGTGGGGAAGATTTATCAACAGGAATTGAAAATACTTTTAGAATTGCTTTTTTAGATGAAGGTACAACTGCAATAGATGAAAGCATTAATGTAATACAGGCTTTAAAAGAAGCTACAACTGCTTATATATGGGAACCAAATTATGATACTCATACAGAAAATGGTTCATTAAATGCTACTAATATTTATGGGATTAATGTAACAACTACAGGTGCAAATCGTTTACCATATGATGGAGTAATTACTAATATTTCACGAGATGACAATATTTTATTGCAAGATGCTAATGCTACTTTACATCCTGATAAATTTAAAACAGTTAATATTGATTGCGCAACAATAAAAAATAGAACTGATTTTACTAAAGTATTTTCAATTAATACAGGAATAACTAAATATAGAATTTATGTTTGGATAGAAGGACAAGATGTTGATTGCGAAAACAATGCTGCAATTGGAGATGCTAATTTATATTTACAATTATCAACAAATCCAGCTTAAAATAGTAATTATTGAAAAGAAGTAGGTGAACAAGAATGAAAAATAAAAATAATAAAAAAATAAATATTACTGAAATATTTAAAAAAATCAACAATTTTCCTATTAAAATTAAAGTAAGAATGATAACTTTATTTTTCATTTTAGCTACTTTAATAGTATGTTCTACAATATTTTTTAAAACTTATACAGAATATGTTTCAACTCCTCATAATAATGGAATTATAAATAATATTGTATATGTTAATGATGCAGATAGTGATTGGTATTATTATACCGGTCAAAATTATACTTATACTGCAGATGGAACATTACCTACAACTGAAGACAAAGATATATATAATGAAAATACATTAATACAAACAACAATTACTTATGATGGAACTGATTTACTTAGAAATCAAACTGGCTATATTTCTTTGAATAATGGTGAACAACAAAGTAAACTTGTCTATTATAAATATTATCCTGTTTATAACAATAATACTTCAAGTGATAATACTGATGATTATATTATGATCGAATTAATTGATAATCCTTATGGAGATAGACCAGATGATTTAGCTTTTAATGGCTGGGTATCAACTTATACTGGAGTTGTTTTAAGTTATAATTCTAATTATTATGAAAGATATGCTAAAGTACCAATTACTTATACTAATGGTATTCCTAATTCTCTTAATATTACCTTTAATGCTAACTGGATACCTGCTACTACATCATTTGTTAATTCATCTAATAATTGGAGTACTGCTATTAATTCATTACAATCAGCTGGTATGCAAGAAGTAGAAGTTATTACAGTAGAACGAACTATTTCTGATATGCAAGGATACTACACACTAAATGAATTATCATATTATGACAGTTGTGCAGGAATGTATGATAATTATGGTAATTTACAAGACAATAATTGTGTTTGTTATTCTTATTGGAATAATTGTGAATATTATGTATCTCAAAGTGGAGTAGCATATGAGGAAGGATTAACTTATTATGAACTTAACAGTCAAGGATATATGAGTACTGCTAATCCTGAGACTTTTAACTGGGAAACTGTTACTACTAGTTATACTTATCCTTATTCTGCAACTACTAATATGGTAGGATTTTATAAAAGTATTAATTTAAATTATGGTGATTCTCAAGTAGGATATTATAATTCTTTAGGAGAAACTTTAACTGAAACTTGTAATAGTGACACATGTACTGTTTATGAACTTGTTCAATATAGTAATGGAACTTTTAATGAAACTGATACTTATTATTATTTAGTTACTAGAGATACTAATATTTTAGTTATGACTTCTAATTTAAACAACAATTGGCAAACTAATCAACCAAAACCTTTTACTTTAACAACAATGAATAATGGAACTTATTATGATAATGTTGTATGGACAGTTAATTCAAGCCGTAATGGTTATGTAAAATGCTTTAGCGATACAAGAATTGAATATATTAGAATAAATGTTGGAACTAGTTATATGACAAATAGTAATCCAACATCATCTGCTTCTCAAAATAGGTATTTTTATGGTAACTTTAAAAATGTAAAACTTGGTAGAGGTCTTGTTACTGATAATAATTATGCAACTTTCATAGGTGCTATGGGAGGGAATAATAATAATGGTAATGTTGGAAGTAGTAGTAATTTAACTAAATATAAATTTGTTGTTGAAAGTGGATTCTATAGTACTTTATCTTTATCAAATACTTCTAATTCCAATTCTAGTCATTATAATATTTATATTCAAGCTAAAGGAATATATGGTAATGATTATGATCGAGTGTCAGGTTCTAATGGAACTAATGACAATAGTAAATTAATAATTTATTTAGGTGCTTGTGGTAGTTGGAATGATAATTATTATTCAGAAAATAGTACAGGAATTATTTTTGATTTAGTAGTTAAAAGTGGGCAATTTGGTACTGGTAAATATGATAGTTATAGTGGCATTTATGTGGGTGGACGTATGGGTGGAACGCATCATGCCGCTAGAAGAATGAAACAAGAGGGTGGATGGATTTATAATCTTATTGGAGGACCATTAAGTTCTAGTGACAGATCATCTTTAAATGATATTTATATTTATATGACAGGTGGATCCGTTGACATGATAATTGGAGGTGCAGGGGAAACAGCTACTTATGGCAATAGAATAATTCAAGTAACAGGTGGTACTGTTAATTATTCTATCTTTGGAGGAAGTAATGGTTATGCTTCATCTGATGGTAATGGTACTTTGCGAGGTAGTGGTTATATTTATGTTGGGGGCAATGCTATCATTGGTAATGCAGATAATATGGCAGATACTTTATGGGGTGCTGAAGCAGGATCTGTTTTTGGTATAGGAAATGGTAGAAATGGTTATGAATCAATTGGTTCTTCAGACAACAGTTATATAATAATTGCAGATAATGCATTAATAAGACAATCTGTTTATGGCGGAGGTAATTATGGTGCAGTTGGTATTAATTCTAGTAGTCATTTAACTGAAACAAAAATTAAAATAATTGGAGGTACTATTTCTAACTCTGTTTATGGTGGTGGAAATAATAATGGTGCAGGTAATAGCTCTATAATATCTACAATTAGTATTGATATGACTAAAGGAATTGTAAATGGTAGTGTTTATGGGGGAGCTAATGCCAAAGGAACTGTTTATGGTAGTACTAACATTAATATTAGTGGGGGTACAGTAATAAATAATGTCTATGGTGGAGGCCAAGGTGGATATACAAATAGTAGTTCTGTTGGAACTTATGTTTTAAGAAATTCTACAGTTACTATTGGAGATGTAAATAGTAATTCAATTCCTAACATAACTAATGTCTATGGTGGAAGTGCCTATGGATCTGTTAATGGAAATAGTAAAACAACTACGACAACTTCATCTTATAATACATTAGTGACTATAAATAAAGGGAATATAACTAATGTCTATGGTGGAGGCGAAGGTAGCAATAGCTTTATTCCTTATGTTGAAGGAAATATTACAGTTAATATAAATGGTGGTACAATTACTTCTGTTTATGGTGGAAATGATTTAAGCGGTTTACCTAATGACAGTGCTATTGATGTCACTGTAAATAGTGGAACTATAACTTCAGGGGTTTATGGTGGAGGAAACAAGGCCGATGTAAAAAGTACTAATGTAATAATAAATAATGGTACAATTACTTCTATTTATGGAGGAGGAAATCAAGCTGATGTAACAGGATCAACTAATGTGACTATAAATGGAGGAAATATTACTAATCCTACTGATAACCCTGAAGTTAGTGGAAGTGGAAGTGTTTATGGGGGATGTAATATAACAGGAACAGTTGCATCTTCTACAAATGTTACAATGATTAATGGTCGTATTAATGGTAATATTTATGGTGGAGGAAAAGGTGGTTATGTTTCTAGTACTAATGTCGGAACTTATGTTTTAGGAAATTCTAGTGTTATCGTTGGAGATTCTAATACTTTATATAGTCCACTTATAATTGGGGATGTGTATGGTGGAAGTGCTTATGGCTCTGTTAATGGTAATGATATGGATAGTAGTAATAAAACAGAAACTTACGATACTACTGTAACTATAAATAGAGGAACAATTTCTAATATTTATGGTGGAGGTGAAGGTGGTAGTGATGGTACTAACACTTATACCCCTTATGTTGATGGGGATATTATTGTAACTATTAATGGGGGAATAATAAATAATAGTGTTTATGGTGGAAATGATTTAAGTGGAATGCCAAGTGATGATATTATTGATGTAACTATGAATGATGGCACTATAACTGGAAATATTTATGGCGGAGGAAATCAGGCTAATGTAAAAAGTACTAATGTTTTAATATTAGGAGGGACAGTTTCTGATATTTATGGTGGAGGATTTAGTGCTGATACTACTGGTTCTACTGTTATTACAATGAATGCTGGAATAGTTAATTCTATTTATGGAGGATGTAATATAACAGGTACTGTTTTTGAATCAACAAATGTTTCTGTTTTAGGAGGCACAGTAAATAATAACATCTATGGCGGAGGAAAAGGTGGTTATATTGATAGTAATAATATAGGAACCTATGTTGTTCAAAACTCTAATGTTGTAATTGGAAATCTTAGTTCTTCATTAATTCCTATTGTAAATGGAATAGTTTATGGTGGAAGTGCTTATGGTTCTGTTAATGGTAATGATAGATCTCAAACAACTCAATCTGATTATGATACTAATGTAACTGTAAATAAAGGAGTAATTTCTACTGTTTTTGGTGGTGGTCAAGGTGGAAGTGATGGAACAAATACTTATATTCCTTATGTTTCTGGTAATATTACAGTTGATATAAATGGTGGTAGTATTGGAACTATTTATGGTGGAAATGATTTAAGCGGAATACCTAATATGAATATTTCAGTAACTATAGATAATGCTTCAGTTAACGATATATATGGTGGAGGAAACCAAGCTGATTCTAGAACAACTAGTATTACAGTTAATTCTATAACAGAAGGAACAAATATAAATAATATCTATGGTGGTGGGAATGCTGCTTCAATATTAGGTGATAATAATGATATAACAATTGATACTAATGTAATTATTCATTCTGGAATTATTTCAAATATATATGGTGGGTCTAATAGTTCAGGTACTGTATCTAGTACTAAAATTTACTTAGCAAATAATTCTAATATTAATGTTTCATCTATATTTGGTGGCAATAATATTGGAGGAACAACAGATAAAACCAATATAGATATAAATGGGGGAACAATAAATTATATTTATGGTGGTAGTTATGGTTCAAATGCTACTACAGGAAATTCTACAATGACTATTAATAATGCAACAATTACAAGTGGTATATATGGCGGAGGAGAACAGGCTTTAACAACAGGAAATATAAATATGATGATTGCTAGTAGTACTATTAATGGTAACATTAGTTCTAATACAAATATTCATCCAGAATCTAATTTAGAATATATAACAAAAAGTAATACAGGTAATATTTTTGGTGGAGGAAATCAAGCTGATGTTTTAGGAAATATTACTTTAACTATTAATGACACTAATTTAAGTATTGGGGATATTTATGGTGGTGGCAGTGTTGGTAAAACGATGGGGGAAGTTAACTTAAATATTTCTAATGCTAATTTAACTGGAACTAATTATATAAATCAAGAGATAACTGAAGCAGAAGACTCTAATGGAAATATAACCTATAGTGTTACTGATAATACTATTTATACAGGTAATATCTATGGGGGAGGAAAATCAGCTGCTGTAAAAGAAGATGTTATGGTTACTATTTTAACTTCTACCATTGGAGGAAGTGTCTATGGCGGAGGAGATGCTGGTACAGTAGGTTATAAAGAAACAGTAAATGGGGAAGAAGTGTTAACTCTTTCTAATACCAATGTAGCTATAACTAGTTCCGAAATTAGCAGACATGTTTTTGCTGGAGGAAATGGAGTATCTGCTGTTGTCTATGGCAATACTAGTGTTACAATAGATGGAACAACAACAGTAGGAAAAGTGGAAACAACTACTGTAAATGGAGAAACAGTAACAACTTTAACTAATGGTAATGTTTTTGGCAGTGGAAATCAAGCTGCTACAGGGTTAGAAGTTGGTAATCCTTTTGCTACAAGTATAGTTAATATTGTTGGCGGAATATTTGCAGGCAATGTCTATGGTGGTGCTAATACTTCTAAAGTATTTGGATCATCTGATGTGAATATTGGAACAAATGCTGTTAATAACAATAATTTAATTTCCTCTAATATTCATATTTATGGAACAGTATTTGGTGGAGGAGAAGCTAATGCTTCTGGCTCTCAAATATTTGACTGGAATTTTATAAGTGTTACTGAAGGAATTGATGTTTTAATTGATGGCGCGGGCACTTATGATTTAACTATTGGTAAATCAATATTTGGTAGTGGAAATGCTTCATCAAGTGGGGGCAAGAGTTATGTAACTATTAAAAATTATGGAACTCATACAGATAGTAATGGTGATGGCATTTATGAAACATTTGAAGCAAAAAGAAATATTTCTATTCAAAGAGCTACAGTTGTTGTTTGAGATAATTGTGTTATGGAACTTGAAGGAATTGCCGATCGTACTGACGAATATTATTCAACTACTCCATTTACAATTGCTCGAGTTAATCAATTAAAAATAAAAAATAATACTTATCTATTCTTATATACTAACACTAATCTTTTAAAACGATTCACTAGTGCAGTGACAGATTTAAGTGCTGGAAATAATACTGATCCTGATGATGGATTAGATAATAATGAATCATTTGCTACAGTAACAATAAATGAAAATACTCATAATATTACAAGAAATGTTGATAATAGAGTATATTTATTACAAGATGAAAATGTTAATATATTAGTAGATTCTAATGGTTCAACTAATGGACCTGTTGATGGAATGTCATTTTTTGGAATGTATGTTTTAGATAGAAATAATAATATTGTAACAGGAATGTATAAACCATCAATTACTAATGGCAGTAGTGTTTCTTCATCTGATACAACAGTATTTAGTAATGGTTCTTATATTAGAGGATTACGTGAAGCTAATCAAGATATTAAAATAGATGGTTTTTATACCTATTACATTGATGAAAGTAGTTTAGGTCAAACAACAGTTGATTTATATACTGAATATATTGATCCAGTAGCTACCGAGTATTCTTACAAATGGGTAATTGGTTCTCCTGTAATGGAATATACAATTGATCTGACAGCATCTAAATATTCTACTTTAGGAACTGAAGAATTACAATTGGAGTCATTTGCTTCTCCTAATACAAAATTTTATATTATGGGCTTTAATTTTAATAATTTAAATGCTAATGCTTCATTAACTGATCAATCAAATATTCCAAGAATAGCAGAAACAACTGATATAGCAGATAATACAATGGGTTTAGTAATGGAAAGTAGTAATACTGGTTGGATTACTAATGGTTCAACTACTTTTATAACTGATGCTGCGGAGAATAATCCTAATTATACTGGAACAGTTATTTATACAGCAGAAAACTCTAGTGTTATTCCAAGTTTAATATTTTATCTATATCATTCTAAAAACTTGGGCACATCTGGCGACTTGGGAAGTGTTACTATTTCTTTACAAGTAGAAACTCCAATTAATGATATTTCTAGTACTTTTGTTAATTTAAATATTGTTGTTAATTTAGATAGAATGATTTATTCGGAAAATGAATATGAAGGTGCTATAACTGCAGGTAAAAAATATGAAATGTTTGCTAATACTACAACTAATGTTACTTCCACTAGTAGTGTAAGTGCTTACTTTTCTTTATATGCTTTAAATGCTAATCCAATTTATCAAACAGGTTATAAACATACAATTGTAGCTAATCATAATCTTCCTGAAAATACTAAAATTACTATGATAGATTATGGTAATAGTGCTGAACCAGAATATTATTATTATGTTGTAACTGCACAAGATGTAATTGATGTTACTAGTCAAGCCAATTATATTTTGTATGGAGAGGCATCATATGATTTATCTAAATTTATTAGGATGGGTAGTTCTAGTTTAGAAAATAATTATGATGATGAAGTTTCTAATGCAAATTACCAGATGCAATTAGCAGATGGCACGTATAGAGCAGAAGAAGAATATATTTTTATTATTGATTATAATGAAAGTGGTATTACTACTGATATGACTAATTTACAAGTATTAATTGAACTTCGTAATAGTTCTGATTATACTTTAATTGGAGTACTAGATAGAGAGCAAATAGTAATGTATTATAATTTGTATGCGACATCTGATGCTATAATTGATGTTGTTGGTTCCTTTGAAAGTGATGCTAATACTTTATATGTCGGAAAAAATTTAAATTTAAGTATTGATACAAACTTTATTCAACAAAATATTGCTGGTGCGACAATACATGATACTAATTATTTTAATCAAAAACTTGGACTTAAAATAACTATTACTATGGATCAAATGATTGATGGGGTTTTAACTGAAGTAACACAAAATGGTTATGATTTATTAGGAGTATATTTTATTTATAATGGTATTTCATATTATCCTAGAATTGATGGATCGTACCGCTTTAATATTGCAGAAAGAGTAGCAAATGTACATGCTTATATGACAATTAATGCTACTAATAGCACCTTAGCTTCGGGTAATTACCATATAAAAATTGAATCTTTTGGATCATCTGATGGAATTTATTATGGTTTAGTAGCTTCTGATTATTATGTTCTTGATATGACTGTTGTAAATGCAAAATATGGTTTGGATGTTTCTTTAAATGAAAGTGCCAATGTTATTAATAAAGAAACTGGTAAAAATTTGGCTGGAGGAACTTCAATAATTTGTCGTATAAACTACAATTCAATTTTAGCTAATCCTTCAATAAGAATATCTTTATATCGTAGAGATTATACTGATATTTATTCAACAAATTATAATTTAGTAAACTTACAAGATTATTTGACAACAAGTCTTACTACTACTAATACTACTAATGAATATTTATTAATTAAAAATCCTCCAGCAACAAGTTCTATTTATTTGTATACTAAACCTAATTTAGTAACAGGTACTTATAAATTAAAATTTAGTTTATATGATAGAAATAGTTTTATTGGAGAGGTAAGTAAATATATTTTTATAAAATAAAATAGATATACATGTTATAATAAATTAAGGGTGTGATATTATGGAACAAAAATTAGATGTTTTATCTAACAAAGAATTGTTGGAATTATATTTTGAACTACAAAAATTTATTAAAAAATTAGATCAAGATTTAGAAAATATAAAAAAGGAAGATAGCTAATATGTTAGAAGAATATAAAACTAAGCTTAGCGCTATTACTACTGTTTTGGATAATATGCCAAAAAATAATAATAAAAATAAACAAGAATATTGTCACAAGATAAATGAAACAAAAGAAAATATTACTGGTTTAGAAGCAAACATAAAAAAAGAAATAGACAAAAGATATAATAAAATTAACTCTTTAGAAACAAATCCCAATTTAAAAACTTATGATGCTAATATTATTTATATAAGAAATAAATTATATTTATTTAATAAATTGAATACTTCTTTTGAAAAAAGTGGTCTAGATAAATTGCTTTATAATTTAGACCACTTCTACAAAGAAGATTTGATAAATATCAATGATACAATTATAAATATTATAAGTAAATTTAATATGGTGGGAATAGTTTTGAAACAAAAAGATTTTTGCTATAGTATCTATGCCTATAATTATATGACTATTTTTTTTGACAAAGGCAAGGCAAAAATTAATCAAGCAAATATAAAATCGATATTTGAAAATATTTATTGGAAATGTCCTAGTATAATAAAACATATTGAATTAAATTTTCAAATGTTGTATCGAAGAAATATTAAGTTGTTTGATGAATATTTTAGACAAGAAAAAATAAAATATTTATCTGAGACAAATAAAACTGAAGAACAAATAAAAATTAAATTTAGTGAATTAATTGTTGACCAAAACTGCTTAATTAATGTTGATTCTAAGATTATTCTTAATGATTTTATAAATAATGGTTGGGATATAAAACAATATGAAAACCTTAAGATACTTAAATTATATGAAAAATATGTTGAAGATAAAAAAACTTCTTTAGAAGAATATAAAATTTATAATAGTGATTTAAATAATTTATTACATTCTTTAGAGGAATATAGATCTTATGCTAAATTTAAATTTATTATTGATGATATAATGATTATTTATAATGAAAAAGACAAATATAAGAATATAACTAAAATAGATTTAAAAAACATTAATAAAAATGAAAGTCAACTTAAAAAGTTAAATTTTAGATATAATAAAAAATCTTTATTTGGAAAATCAGATGATAAAAAAGGAGAATTATTACTAAAAATTAATAGTATTGTTTTAGAAACAAGTACATTATATGATACTTATGAATTAAATCAATTTAAAGAAAAAATAGTAACAAATTTAACTGATGTTTCTACTGTTTACGATTTATTATCTTTAGCTTTTTCAAACTATAATTATTTAGTTTTATGTATAAAAAATAAGTATGAAGGAATAACAGAACAAGAAATTAATAAAATAGTTACTTCTTTAGAAGAATTTTTAATTAATCCTTATAATAATATGATTAACAATATAACTATTTCTGGAGCAACAAATATTCCAACTATTATTAGTAATCATTATAAAATGTTTAATATTAATATTCCTATTGATAGTATAAATGAAGAGTCAGTTAATGGCTTGATTTCTGAAATAGAAATAGTTTTACGATTTAACAATATTTTAAAAAGTTCCATAAATATAGATGATATTGCTTTTGTTTTAGAGGTTCAAAAAAACGTTTTGACAGAGGAACGAAAAATGTCAAATTTAATTGCATAAAAAAATAATGTATGCTATAATTTTAAAGGTAGGTAAGGTGAAAAAATGAAGAAAATTTTGAAGGTGCTTTTAATAATAATTATTGTAATATATGTAGCAATAGTTGGTTTCTTAACAGTTTGTTTGTTAAATCTTAATGATTTTAATGTTACTGAATTTTCAAATAGTTCATTAATTATTGTAGAGGATGAAGAATTAAAACCAGATTATGAAAAAGGTAGTTTAGTTGTTGTAAAACATAGTAATAATGACATAAAAGTAGGAGATAAAATATTTTTCTATAATACTTATGCTAATCAAGTAAATGTTAATTATGCTGAGGTTATTAAGGTAGAGAAAATAGACGAAAAAGAACAAACTTATACTTTAACAGGAGATTATCCATTGTCAAGTGAGTATGTTATTGGTAAATCATCAACTAGTACAGAATATAAAGGAATAGGTTCTATTTTAAAAGCTTTAGAATCTAAATGGGGATATTTATTTTGTGTTATTGTGCCAATTCTTTTTGCTTTTGTTTATGAAGTTTATGTAGTAATAAAAGAAATAAAAAATACTAAACCAAGCAAGAAAAATAAAAAAGTAGTTGTTAAAGAGAATAATGAAAGTGAAGAATTATAATTTTATTAAAGGATTTATAATAATATCTTTTCTTGGGGCATTGTCTTTTATGCTTTTTCAAGTTAATAAAACTTATTCTTTATTTGAAACTAATCATACAAGTGAAACAAATAATGATTTAGCTAAATGGATTATTAAAATAAATAATATAAATGTTAGTGCAACTAATACTTTTACCATGGCTGATATAAATTGGATAGAAAATCAGCATGTCAAAAATGATAAAGTAGCCCCTGGTTTAAGTGGCTATTTTGATATAGTAATAGATCCAAAAGGAACTGAAGTTTCTGTTAGGTATGATATTACTTATGATTTTACTACAATGGTCAATGAAGAATTTTATGTTAATAATATAGAAGAATTAAATGAAAATAATTTAATTAGAACAGGGGAATTTACTTATACGGGGTTGATAATGTTAGAAAATGTTGAAACTACAAAACATATTATAAGAACTAGTATGGTTTGGAATAATAATGTTTTAAATGATGAAGCTGATTCAGCTTTAGGGAGTATTCCTAATAATGTTGTTGCTATTCCTGTTACAATTAAGGTAAGTCAATATTTGGGAGAAACAATAGTAACTTATACTGGGGAGTAAAAAGAATAAAGTAAGGGTGATGATAATTTTGAAATATATAGAAAAAATTTTAAAAGTTATTACTAATATTTTAATGATTATTGTTATGATTGCTCTTTTTTTTGCTCTATATAACTTTATTCAATTAAACTTTTTTGGTAAATCTTATGTTAATTTTTTTGGATATACCATTTTTGATGTAGTAAGTGGCAGTATGGCTGACACAATTAATATTAATGATATGATTATTGTCAAAATTGATGATGATTATAAGGAAAAAGATATTATTACTTATAAATCAGGGAAAGATTTTATAACTCATAGAATTATAACAATTGAAGATGATTATGTTATTACAAAAGGTGATGCTAATAATACTTCTGATAATCCTATTGATAAAGATATCATTATTGGTAAAGTTATTAAAATACTTCCTAAGTTTGGTGTTTGGAAAAATGTCATAATGACTCCTAAAGTTTTGGTTTCTGTAATTGTTACAATGATATTGTTTAGCTTAGCTTTTTCTTTTAAAATAAAAAAGAAAAAACCTAATAATGAATCATCATCAATAGAAAATTGTAAAGAAAAGTTAATAAATAAAAGTAATGATAATTTAGATCAAAGTAAAAAAAAGGAAGAAAATAATGAAGAAGATATTGAAATCTTGTAAATCTTTTTTTAAAGATATTCTTGATAAAAACAGATTTTTAATGATGACTAAATTAATAGTATTATTTGTTTGCCTTTTAGTAACTATTAGTTTTACTCCTATTGTATTTTCTAAATATGAAACAGAAGTTATTTCTCCTGCTAATTCTAATATAGCTTTTTATATTTTAGAGGAAAATTATTATACTGAAACAATGCAGTTAGCAGATATAGTGCCAAGTAGCACCCCATATGCTTATAATTTTACAGTATCAAATTTTCAAGGAATAAATCGTTTAGAAGTGGATTTAGAATATACTTTATCAATTATTACTACTACTAATTTACCATTAGAATATAAATTATATTTAAATGAAGATTATACTTTAGAAACATCAACAAATATAATAAATAATCCTGCTCCTGTTGCGGATTCAGATGGAACTTATTTTAAAACAATGATTACAACACCAACTACTCAAGAATTTGGATTTATGACTAATCAAACTAACACTTATACTTTAGTGGTATACTTTCCCACTACTTATATGAGCTATCAATATCAAGATATAGCTGAAAGTATAGCGATAGTAATTGAATCACATCAAATAATTTAAAAAAATCAAAAAAGATGTTGAAATATGTCAAAAGTTATGCTAAAATTATATTCATGATAGAGAAGTTGTGTTGTGTACTATATATATAACATACAGATATACTTTAGTGGTATACTTTCCCACTACTTATATGAGCTATCAATATCAAGATATAGCTGAAAGTATAGCGATAGTAATTGAATCACATCAAATAATTTAAAAAAATCAAAAAAGATGTTGAAATATGTCAAAAGTTATGCTAAAATTATATTCATGATAGAGAAGTTGTGTTGTGTACTATATATATAACATACAGATAAGAAGGAGAATGGAAAATGAATGAAGAAAAGAAAAAAAATAATCGTAAAAGGAGATTAATTTTATTATTTTTATTGATAGCTGTTACAGGTATACTTTTATCAACAACGTCATATGCATGGTTTACAGCCAATGAAACAGTAACAGTAAATAAAATTACAGTTAATGTTGCTGCTCAAAATGGTATTCAGTTGTCAACTGATGCTACGAGTTGGAAGACAATTATATCTACAACAGATATAACAACAGCACATACTGCTTATGTAACACCACTTAATAATACTAATCAATTACCTAATTCTTTAGAGCCAGTTTCTACTGATGGAACTATTGATACAGATGGTAGACTTGAAATGTTTTATGGAACAACAGGAACTAATACTGTTAGTGGTAAAAGTACTTTGACAGCTATAAAATCTACAGAAGCAAGAGGTTCAGTTGGATATTTTATTATGTTTGATTTGTTCTTTAAACTAGATACAGATGCTACTACTCCTCAATCTATATTTTTAACAGCTAATTCTGGAGTTACAACTAGTGATGTTGCTGATAAAGGAATTAAGAACGCTTCACGTATTGCGTTTATTACTGAAGGCCATGTTGCTACAGGTACTGCTTTAGCAACAATTCAAGATTTATTTGATGCATCTGGAGATTTATATGTTTGGGAACCAAATTTTGATGTTCATACTGCTGCTGCTGTTGCAGCTGCTCGTGATACTTATAATATTACAACAACAGAAGCTGGTGGCGCATTGTTAGCTTATGAAGGTGTAACTGATGTGATTGCAATAGCAGATGATGTTTTATTAAGTTCTGCTAATTCTGCAGCTTCTGGTTGTAAACTTGCAGGGGTAACTCATTCAGAATATGCAACTCAAGCAGAATGTGAAACAGCAACTGGAACTTGGACAACTGCAATAAATGATACTTTCTTTAATCCAGTTACTGTTACTTATAGTACACCTGCTCTTAATGCTCCTTCATTTCAATTATTTACTTTAAATAAAGGTATTACTAAAGTTAGAGTTTATATGTGGGTTGAAGGTCAAGATGTTGATTGTGAAAATGAAGCATCAGGTGGAAACATTGATTTTGATTTGCAATTTAGCTTAAATCAATAATAAATAATCCTTCGGGGTTATTTTTTTTTATAATTGTAAATAAAAAGTAACTGTGATATGATTAATTTATAAGATAAGAGGTGCAGTATGAGTAAAAAAATTCTTGTAGAAATAAAAAATTATTCTAAGTCCTTTGTGGGGAAAGAAGTAAATCCTTTGCTTGGCGTAGAAAGATTTGATTTAATTAAAAATTTTGATTTGGATATTTTTGAAGGTGAATTTGTCACTATATTAGGATCTAGTGGATGTGGCAAAACTACTATTTTAAGAGCTATATCAGGAATGGATTTAAAGCATGGTGGACAAATTATTATTGATGGTGTTGATGTGACAAATTTTGATCCCACAAAAAGACCAGTAAATACTATTTTTCAGAATTATTCTTTGTTTACTACTATGAATGTAGAAAAAAATATTGGTTTTGGATTAAAAATGAAAAAAGTTCCTAAAAAAGAAATAGAAAAAAGAGTAAAAGCAATGTTAGAACTTGTTCATTTAGAGGGTTATGAAAAAAGAATGTCTAGTCAATTATCTGGAGGAGAACAACAAAGAGTTGCTATTGCTAGGGCATTGATAAATAACCCAAAAGTATTATTACTTGATGAACCCTTATCTGCACTAGATTTAAAACTTCGTAAAGAAATGCAATTAGAATTAAAAAAATTACAAAAAAGATTAGGAATAACTTTTATTTATGTTACTCATAATCAAGATGAAGCTTTAACAATGAGTGATCGTATTGTATTATTACATAATGGTAAAATAGAACAAGTTGATACACCACAAAATATTTATGAAAAACCTAAAACTTTTTATGTTGCAGATTTTATTGGTGATTCTAATATTTTTAGTGGAATAATTTCAAAGGCTAATCAACAAACTATCAATATTATTTTAAATAATGGGATAATTATAAAAGGGATAAATAATGATTTTGAAGAAAATACAAAAGTAAAAATTATAGTAAGACCAGAAAATATTTATTTTGGTAAAATTAAAGATAATGATTTAGAAGTTAAGATAAAAGATTTTATATATGATGGATTATTTACTAAGGTATTAGTTGAAAAAGATGGAAAAGAAATAAGCATTGTTACGAAAAAAGTTCCCGACAATATGAAAAAGAATGATATTGTATATATTACTTTTGATATGCAAGATATGATTATTTTAAAGGATTTATAAAATGAAAAAAGATAAATTAAAATATATTTTACTTTTTCCTATAATTGCTTATACTATTTTGTTAATTGTTCTTCCTTTAATTTATATTTTGGTACTTAGTTTTTTAACTAGTGACTCTTATGGTGGTACAATAAATCAGATTACTTTAACTAATTATTTAGATATTTTTAGTGTTGTATATATAAAAGTATTTTTAAAATCCTTTTTAATTGCTTTAATATCAACTTTTATTTGTGTTATTATAAGTTATCCTTTTACTTTGTTTATATCACAAAAAAAAGGTTATATAAAAAATGTTTTGATTACTTTAGTTATGATTCCTTTTTTAACTAATTCTTTAATTAGAACTTATGGTTGGATTATTTTATTAAGAAAATCAGGTATTATTAATACCTCTTTAATGAATATAAATTTAATTGAAAATCCTTTAAATCTAATGTATAACGATTTAGGTATAATAATAGGAATGGTATATACTTTATTACCATTTATGATTCTTCCTCTATATAGTTCTGTTTCTAAAGTGAGTAATACAGTTACTGAAGCTGCTGCAGATTTAGGAGCTAATAAGATAAAAACTTTTTTTCATATAATAGTTCCTTTAACAAAATCAGGATTATTTAACGGAATATTAATGGTTTTTATACCATGCTTAGGCTATTTCTTTATTTCTGATTTACTAGGTGGAGGAAAGCTTATGTTATTAGGTAATTTAATAAAAAATCAATTTTTATCTGCTAGAAATTGGCCATTTGGAGCCGCGATAGCCATTGTTTTATTATTAATCTCTTTCCTTATGATTAAAGCTTATAAAAAACTTGGTGGTAAAATGGAAGAATTAGGAGGATTTTAATGAATAAGTCAATTAGATTAAAGAATTTATATATTATCTTAGTGTTTTTATTCTTATTTTTACCTATTTTTGTTATTATATTTTTTTCTTTTAATACTTCAAAATTAAATATTATTTTTGAAGGATTTACTTTAGATTGGTATAGAAAATTATTTACCAATACTTATTTATTAGAAGCACTATTAAATACGATAATTGTTGCTGTAGTAAGTACAATAGTTTCAGTTATTATTGGAACAATATCCGCTATAGCTTTAAAAAAATATAATTTTATTGGTAAAAATATTATTAATAAATTATTATATATTCCAATTGTTATTCCTGAGATAGTTTTAGGAATTGCTCTTTTATCAACTTATACTTTTTTTAAATTAAATTTAGGATTAGGAACTATTATTTTATCTCATATTGCTTTTTCTATTCCTTTTGTCGTTGTTAGCGTAAAGACTTCTCTTGATTCATTAAATCCCAATTTATATGATGTCGCAGCAGATCTTGGAGCTAATAACTTTAAAACTATGATTAATATTATTTTACCATCTATTATTCCTGGAATATCTTCTGGAATGTTACTTGCTTTTACCTTATCTTTAGATGATGTTGTTATAAGTTATTTTACTGCAGGGCCAGGTAGTAATACTTTACCTTTATATTTGTATTCTATTATCAAAAGTGGTGTAACTCCTGATGTTAATGCTTTAGCAACTTTAATGATTGTAGCTATTTTAACAATTATTACTATTTATGTAATAATTAATTATAAAAAGCAACTTAAATTAGGAAAGTAGAGGTAGTTTTATGAAAAAAATATTGATATTATTATTTTTAATTTTTATTTTTAC
>CAZRBE010000001.1:0-1079 GCA_964598285.1 uncultured Mycoplasma sp. | reverse complement strand
TCATCTTATATTCCTGATTCTGTTATTATGGATTTTGAAAAAGAAACTGGTATTAAAGTTAATTATGGAACTTATTCTTCAAATGAAGAATTACTTGCTAAAGTAGCATCTTCAAAAGAAGGAACTTTTGATTTGGTTTTTCCTAGTGATTATATGGTTAGTTTAATGATAGAAAAAGATTATTTATCCAAAATAGATAAAACTAAATTATTGAATAGTTCAAATCTAAAAGATATATATTTAAATTTAGAATATGATCCCAATAATGAATATTCACTACCATTTTTAGCTGCTAGTGTAGTGATTATAAAAAGTAACAAAATAACTGATTTACTTAATTCATATAATGATCTATTAAATCCAATATATAAAAACAATATTGTATTAATAGATGATCAAAGAATAATAATAGGCATTGCTTTACTTGCTTTAGGATATGATATGAATGAAACTGAGGAAATAAAATTGGCACAGGCAGAAGAGTGGTTATTAAAACTAAAGCCTAATATAAAAGCTTATGATAGTGATAGTCCAAAAATGTTTTTAATATCAAATGAAGTTGATATTGGAGTTATATGGAATGCAGAAGCGGCAATTGCTATGCAAGAAAAAGTAGGATTTGAAGTTAGTTATGCTCAAGAAGGTTTTCCATTAAGTATAGATAATTATTGTATTTTAAAAGGTGCTCCCCATATTTCTAATGCTTATAAATTTATTGATTATTTGTTAAGACCTGAAGTTATGGCTTCTATAATTGAAGGGTATCCATATAAAAATTTAAATAAAGCAACAGATAATATATTACCTTATAGTTATTTATCAAATAAAGCTGCAAATTTTTCTGATGATTTATTAGTTAATAGTCATTTTGTAAAAAATATTGGCAGTAAAATAAAATTATACGATAAAATTTGGGCAAATATTAAGTAATTTATTGTTTATTTCTACAAAAGATGATAAACTTATCATAAGCATAGTAGGAAGGAGGTGTAGTATGGAAGTAAGAAATTTTGTTGATACTCAAGATTTTTCTAAAGAAGAATTAATGGATATGGTTAACATTGGGTTGCTTATGAAAG